>DATCEM010000173.1:0-7305 GCA_036510175.1 Solirubrobacteraceae bacterium
GCCATGTCCCGCCCGCGAGCCACGCGTCGCCGGGGCGCCAGCCCTCGATCGCCGAGCGGTCGGCGGGGACGACTTCCTCCACGGTGTTCAGGTCCACCGCGCTGCCCCGGCTCTCAGCGACGCGGCGGCGCGTGCCGCGTCACGGGCGAGGACGAGCTCGTCCGCGCGGGTCAGGTGCCCGTCGGCCACCAGCGGCTCCCCGGAGACGAAGAGCCGCTCGAGCGCCGGCGCCCCGAAGACGAGCGTGCACACCGGATCCTCGATCCCCTCGCCGGCGAGACCGTCGACCCGCCACAGCGCGAGGTCGGCGAGCTTGCCCTCCTCCAGCGAGCCGATGTCCCGCTCGCGCCCGAGGCAGCGCGCGCCGCCGCTCGTCGCCATGGCCAGGGATTCGCGCGCCGTGAGCGCCAGCGGCCCCTCGCGCACCCGCGCCACGAGCAGCGCCTGGTGGAGCTCGTCGATCATCCTCCCCGACTCGTTCGAGGCGGCGCCGTCGACGCCGAGCCCGACGGGCGCTCCCGCGTCGAGCAGGGCCCTGACCGGTGCCGCCCCGGCTCCCAGGCGGCCGTTCGAGGTTGGGCAGTGAGCGACGCCGGTGCTCGTGTCGGCGAAGCGCTCGATCGCGTTCTCGGAGAGATGGACGCAGTGGGCCATCCACACATCGTCGCCGAGCCAGCCCAGGTCCTCGACGTACTCGGCGGGCGAGCAACCGAAGCGCGAGCGGCAGAACTCCTCCTCGTCGCGCGTCTCGGCGAGGTGGGTGTGGAGCCGGACCTCGCGGCGCCGGGCGAGCTCGGCGCAGTCGCGCATGAGCTCGCCGGTCACCGAGAAGGGAGAGCACGGGGCGACGGCGATCCGGAGCATGGACTCCTCGGAGGGGTCGTGCCAGCGGTCGATCGCCGCCTCGGTCTCGGCGAGGATGCGGTCGTGGTCCTCGACCACGGAGTCGGGCGGGAGCCCGCCCGCGGACTGCCCGAGATCCATCGACCCGCGCGCCGGGTGAAAGCGCACCCCGATGAGCTGGGCGGCCTCGATCTCGGCGGCGAGCACGTCGCCCCCGCCGGCGGGAAACACGTAGTGGTGATCGCTCGTCGTCGTGCACCCGGACAGCGCCATCCACGCCAGGTTGGCCGCGGCCCCGGCGTTCACCGTCTCCGCGTCGATCCGCGCCCACACCGGGTAGAGCGTGGTCAGCCACTCGAACAGGGTGGCGTCCTGGGCGATCCCGCGGGTCAGCCACTGGTAGAGGTGGTGATGGGTGTTGATCAGGCCGGGCGTGGCCAGGCACCCCGAGCCATCGATCACCGTGCCCTCGCGCAGGTCATCGGGGACCGGTCCGGGGCCGACGTCGAGAATGCGCGCGCCCTCCCACACGACATGACCGTCCGCGTGCTCGGCGGCGTCGCCGTCGCACGTGGCGACGTAACACCCCTCGATGGCAATTCGAGCGCTCACCCTGCTGTCACCTCTCTAACTTCATTGGCCCCCCACGCGGGACGCACAGCTGCACTCGCAGGCAGGCTAGGCGCCCCGATCGAGGCGGGCAATGGCCACCTGGACAAACGCGATTCGCCGTCGGGGGACGCGCCGGAGGGCTGATAGCTTCTCGCGCAATGAACGTGGTCGTGGGGGCGAATCAGTACGGCAAGGCGGAGGTGCGGATGGTCACCGTCCTTCGTCTCCCGCATGGCCACGAGCTCTGCGATCTCAGCGTCGGCATCACCCTCTCCGGCGATCTCGAGGACGTCCACGTCACCGGCGACAACGCCAACGTCGTACCCACCGACACCCAGAAGAACACGGTTTTCGCCTTCGCCAAGCAGGCGCCCGTCGGGGAGATCGAGGACTTCGCGCTGCGCCTCGGCCGTCATTTCGTCTCCGCGTTCGAGCCGATCCATCGTGCCCGCGTGCACATCGAGGCCTCGGCGTGGGAGCGCATCGAGGTCGAAGGCCGCCCCCATCCGCATGCCTTCCGCCGCACGAGCGAGGAGCTGCGCACCGCGACCGCCGTGTGCGACCGGGACGGCGAATGGGTGGTCTCGGGCATCCAGGGGATGATCCTCCTCAAGACCTCGGGGTCGGAGTTCACCGGCTACATCCATGATCGCTACACCACCCTCCAGGAGACGCGCGAGCGCATCCTCTCGACTGCGGTGAGCGTTCGGTGGCGCCATGCCGGCGTGGACGGTGACTGGAGCGGGTCGTTCACCGCCGCCCGCACCCTGCTCCTCGAGCGTTTCGCCGACACCCACAGCTTATCCCTCCAGCAGACCCTGTATGCGATGGCCTCGGCGATCATCGAGGGCCGCCCCGAGATCGTCGAGGTGCGCATGTCGATGCCCAACCGCCACCACTTCCTCGTCGACCTCGAGCCCTTCGGCCTGGAAAACGACAACGAGATCTTCCGCATCGAGGACCGGCCCTACGGCTTGATCGAGGCCCAGGTCCTCCAGGCCGACGCGCCGCCCCCAGGGCCGGCCTGGGACCCCTATCCGATGCTGTGAGCGCGGCGGCGCCGATCCACAGCGCGTAACACGAGTCCGTTGCGGGTAAGGGGCCCGGGGAGGATGCCGTCGCACGCGCCGCCCCAGCGAACCCGCAGCCGCACCCGCCGGCCCGGCCCACTCGCCCGGCTCGACCGCATTCCCGTCTGGCCCTATGAGCGCAAGCTCCTGTTCGTCGTCGGCGCCGGCTATTTCTTCGCCTTCTTCGACATCGTCACCATCTCCTACGCGGCGCCCGTCATCGCCACCCAGTTCCATGTCTCCAAGGCGACGGTCACCCTCTCGATCACCAGCAGCCTGATCGGCTACATCATCGGCGCCTTCGCCGACAGCACGATCGCCGACAAGTGGGGGCGCAAGCTCAGCCTCGCGCTCTCGGTGAGCGTGTTCTCGATCGGCACCGTGCTCGCCGCCTTCAGCTCGGGAGTGGTCGAGCTCATCATCTTCCGCTTCGTCTCGGGTCTCGGTATCGGCGCCGAGATCGCCGCCGTCACGACCTACCTGGCCGAGATCTCTCCCGCGCCGCTGCGGGGCCGGTACACAAGCTGGGCCACCACCGCCGCCTACGCAGGCTTCGCCGTCGTCCCCTTCGTCGCCCGTGCGCTGGTGCCCACCTTCGCCGACGGCTGGCGCATCCTCTTCCTCATCGGAGCCGCGGGCGGCGTGACCATCCTCTTCATGCGCCGCGGGCTGCCGCCCTCGCCGCGCTGGCTCGTGAGTCAGGATCGGGCGCAGGAGGCGGGTGAGGCGGTCGACGCGGCCGAGGAGAAGGCGCGCGAGGTCACCGACGGCGAGCTCCCGGAGCCCGAGCCGATTCCCGACGAGGCGCCCGCCGAGCGCTTCCCCATCGCCGCCCTCCTGCGGCCCCCGATGCTCGGACGCCTGGCCCTGTTCATCGGCATCTGGTTCATCTTCTACATCGGCAACTACGGCTGGCTCACCCTCGCGCCCACCCTGTTCGTGGACAAGGGCTACAGCCTGGCGAGCAGCACGACCTATCTGATCGTCTCGGGGATCGGCTTCCTCGTCGGCGCGTATGCCACCACGCGTTTCAGCGACCGCATCGAGCGCAAGTACACGTGCGCCGTGTTCGGCGTCGTGCTCGGGCTCTCGATGCTCGTGATCGGGTTCTTCGTCTCGCCGACGATCATCGTTGTCTTCGGATTCATCGCCTCGGCGGCGACCGGGCTGCTCGTGCCCATGCTCTACACGTACACGGCGGAGCATTTCTCGACCAACGCTCGCGCCACCGGCGTCGCGCTCACCGACGGCCTGGGCCACGTCGGCGGCGCGCTCGCGCCGCTGATCGTTCTCGGCGCGTACAACGCCTGGGGTTTCTCGTCGGCCTTCCTCGTCATGGGGATCAGCGGCTTCGTCACCGCCGTGCTCATCCTCCTGGGGATCCGGGCCACCGGGCGCTCGCTCGAGACGGCCACGGCCACGTAGCCTTCGCTCAGCGGCGGGGCGCGAGATCCATGTCGCTGTCCTCGAACACGACGTCGATCTCCTCGAGGACGACGCGGCGCGGGCCCGGCTCCACGGTGCCGGCGACATGGGCGGTGAGATCGAGTTCGCAGGCCAGCTCGACGACGCGCTCGCCCTCGCCCTGCGCGCAGTAGACGGCGAATCCGCACCCCATGTTCAAGGTCGAGTACGCCTCGGCGGGTCCCATCTCGGCTGCGTGGGCAAGGAACTCGAGGACCTCGGGAACCTCCGGCAGGTGGGCGATGCGATAGCCGAGCTCGCGCCGGGGGCGCATGAGCTTGAGCAGGCCGTGCCCGGTGATGTGGCTGAGGTAGTGAACGTCGACGCCGCCCGCCATCAGCGCCTGGACGAGGGGCACGTAGATGAGCGAGGGATCGAGGAGCGCCGCGCCCAGCGTGCGACCGCTCGGAAGGGTTGTGCGGTAGCCGTCGGGCAGCTCCTTGGCGACCATCCGCGCCAGCGAGGCTCCGTTGGCGTGCAGGCCGCTGCTCTGGAGGAAGACGATCTCGTCGCCGGGGGCGAGCGCGGCGCCGAGGATCGGCTGCCGGCCCGCGGGCACGGCGCCGACGGCACTTCCCGCGAGCTCGATCTCCGGCTCAGAGACCATGCCGGGCAGCGACGGGGACTCGCCGCCGCCCCACGTCGCGCCGGCGTCGACGCACGCTCGCTGCCATCCCGCGAGCAGGGCGGTCTGGCGCTCCTCGTGCGCATACCACTCCGAGGAGCCGGTGGCGAAATAGGCATTGACTACGAGCGGTAGGGCGCCCACGCAGCACAGGTCGTTGACGATCGCCGCGACGGTGTCGTAGGCGACGCTGGCGAACCCCTCGACTCCGACCTGGTCCTCGAGCTGGCGCGCGATCACCGACTTCGTCCCCAGGCCCTCGACCACGAAGGCGAGCGTCTGGCCGGCGAGCTCGAACACGAACGCCGGCTCGCCTCGCGACTCGTCGATCGCCGTACCGCCCCGAACCCCCAAAAGCCCCGAGGTGGCGAGCGCCGCGCTCAGCGCCCGCCGCTTCCCGGCGTCGAGCGCGTGGTAGTCGACACCCGCGGCGCCATACGCCGACGAGGGGCCGACCGAGGGCGAACTCATGCGGGCGAGAATAGCGGTCGGTGTGCGGGGCGGGTTCGGGGGGCGGGGCGGGTTGGGCGGGTCGCGCCTGCGAAGTTATGTCGATCGGTCCCGTAGAGCGGGACTCAGCGACAGAAGTTCGGATCGCGGCCGGCGGCGCCTGCGAAGTTATGTCGATTGGTCCCGTAGAGCGGGACTCAGCGACAGAAGTTCACGCACGCACGCACGCACGCACCCACCCTCCCGGCCCCACCCTTGACCGCACACCCTCGACCGCACACCCTCGCCGGAGCTCAGCGAAGCGGGGCGCCCGGGCGGGCGAGCCCGCCGCCGCGCGAGCGACGGATGAAGTAGAGGATGACCGAGGAGCACGCCACGGAGATGACGAGCCCGGGCAGGCGGTGCGCCCACAGGAGCCACACGATGACGCCGGCGACGAAGTTGCCCGCGAGACCGAGGAGGATGGTCTGGGGGATGGTCATCGGATCGGGGCCAGGCAGCGCTAGTCGCGCGAGGGCGCCGACGAAGAGGCCGGAGATGGCCAGAAGGATCAGGTAAGCAAGGAGACCCATGATGCGTTGAAGCCGGAGGATAGGGCGTCGAGGGTCTCGGTTCACCGATGCCCCGCTGATCGGATCGACTCCGATGCGTTCGCACGCCCGGCGGAGGGGGCTGACCTCGTAGGCTTCGCGGGTACCGAGGAAGGAGACCTCGGTTACCGAGGAAGGAGACTGCCGATGACGACCTACGAGTCCTCTACTGCGCTGGACGGGCTGATGATGCGCACGCCGTTGCTCGTGCGCTCGATCGCCGAGCGGGCGGGGCAGCTCTTCGCCGAGCGCGAGGTCGTGAGCGTGACGGCGACGGGGATCGAGCGCACGAACTGGAGCGAGGTGGTGCAGCGGGCGCGGCGACTGGCAAGCGCGCTGCACGAGCTCGGCATCCGTCCCGGCGACCGGGTGGGGACGTTCGGCTGGAACTCACGGCGCCACCTCGAGCTCTATCTCGCCGTGCCGTCGATGGGGGCGGTGCTCCACACCCTGAACATCCGGCTCTTCGACGAGGACCTGCGCTACATCGTGGCCCACGGCGAGGATCGGGTGATCTTCCTCGACGCGTCACTGGCCGAGCGGATGCCGAGGTTCGACGGCGTCGAGCACGAGGTCCTGATGCCTGATTCCGATGCCCCACGCGAAGGCGCCCTGGACTACGAGGCGTTGATCGCCTCGGGCGAGAACGGCTTCGAGTTCCCCGACCTCGACGAGAACTGCGCCGCGGCGATGTGCTTCACCAGCGGGACCACGGGCCTGCCCAAGGGCGTCGTGTACTCGCACCGCTCGACCGTCCTCCATGCCCTGTTCGCCAACCAGGCCGACACCATCGGCCTGCGCGAGCGCGACACCGTGCTCCCGATCGTGCCCATGTTCCACGCCAACGCGTGGGGGATGCCCTATGCCGCGGCGCTGGCCGGGAGCAAGCTCGTGCTTCCCGGCCCGCGCATGGACCCGGCCGACCTCGCCCGGCTCATCGCCGATGAGCAGGTCACGTTCTCGGGCGCGGTGCCGACGATCTGGCAGGGGGTGGCGCAGCTCGACCCGCCGCCCGACCTGTCCTCGGTCGAGCGCCTGCTCTGCGGCGGCTCGGCCGTGCCCGAGAGCCTCATCCGCCTCTACGACGAGCGCTTCGGCGTCCCGATCATCCAGGCATGGGGGATGACCGAGACGAGCCCGATGGCCTCGGTCTCCCGCGTCCCGCCGGGCGCGAGAAGAGACCCCGATCAGGCGTACGCCATCCGGGCCATGCAGGGTCGCGTCCTGCCCTTCGTGGAATTCCGCATCGACGAGGAGGCGGGGGGCGAGCTCCAGGTTCGCGGCCCGACCATCGCGCGCTCCTACTATCACGATGACACCGGAGCGGAGAAGTTCACCGAGGACGGCTGGCTGCGCACGGGCGACGTGGCGGAGATCGCGGATGATGCCTTCATCAAGCTCGTCGACCGCACCAAGGACCTGGTCAAGTCCGGCGGCGAGTGGATCAGCTCGGTCGAGCTCGAGAACGCGATCATGGCCAACCCCGAGGTGCTCGAGGCCGCCGTGGTGGCCGTCCCCGACGAGAGCTGGGGCGAGCGGCCCTGCGCCTGCGTCGTGCGCCGGCCCGGGAGCGAGCTCGACGGCGACGAGCTGCGCGAGTTCCTGAGCAGCCGGGTCGCCAAGTGGTGGCTGCCCGAGCGCGTGGAGTTCA
>DATCEM010000174.1:0-2332 GCA_036510175.1 Solirubrobacteraceae bacterium
GCTCGGGGCAGCGGCGAGCATCTCCTCGAGCCCGGTGACGGCGCGGCGGCAGACGCCGAGCCAGTCGGCTCCGAGCGCGGAGTCTGAAACGGTCATCACGTGCCTATGCTGTCAGAGTGAGCGCGCAGCGCGAGCGGCCCGGCGAGGCTGGAGGTCTCGCGTCGCAGCCCAACCCCGACGCGGGAGGGGCCGCGGGAGCATTGGCAGGACTGCTCCCGGCCCAGGTGGAGGCGATCACCCATGAGGACGGCCCGCTCGTCGTATGCGGCCCGGCGGGGAGCGGGAAGACGCACGCCCTCGAGGCGCGCTTCGCCTGGCTCGTCGAGCAGGGAGTGGCGCCCGAGCGGATGCTCGTCCTCGCCCCGTCCTCGGCGGCCGCCGAGGCGATGCGGACGCGACTCGTCGATCGTCTGGACCGTGCCTACGAGGAGCTCATCGTGGGGACCCCCGGCGATCTCGCGGCGCGACTGCTCCACGACGGCGGCTTTGACCCGTTCGGCGCCGTGGTCGGCGCCGCGGACCGCCTGGCCATGCTCCTCGAGCGGATCGACGACCTGCCGCTGCGCCGCCACGACTTCGGCGGCAGCCCGAGCGCGCTGCTCGGCGGCTTCGTGCGCCGGATCGACCGGCTCAAGGCGGAGCTCATCGAGGTCGAGGCCTATGCGGAGTGGGCGGCCGGGCTCGGCGAGGGGGAAGGAGCGGCGCTCGAGCGGGAGTTCGCCGAGGTCTACCGTGGCCACGAACGGATGCTCAGCGAGGCCGGGGCCCGCGACGCCGGCGACCTGATCCGCGAAGCCCTCCGGCTCGCGCGCGAGCGACCCGAGGTGAGCGGGCGCTTCGCGCACGTGCTCGTCGACGACGCCCACGAGCTCGACCTCGCGCCGGCGCGCCTGATCCGCGCGGTGGCCGGAGCGGGCCTGACGGCGGCAGGCGATCCGAACGCGGCGGTGCGCCGGTTCCGCGGAGCCGGCGAGCAGCGCCTCGAGGACCTGAGCGCGGGCGCCCGGGTGCTGAGGCTCGAGCGGAGCATCCGCTGTCCCGAGCGCGTGCTCCGGGCCGCCTTCGCGGCGCTCGACGGTCGGGAGCCCCCGGCATCGGTGGCGGGCGGCGAGGTGGTGTTCTGGCGCTGCGCCAACGAGCGAGCCCAGGCGCAGTCGGTGGCCGCCGACATCGAGCGGCTGATCGCCCGTGAGGATGTCGAACCGGGCAGGATCGCCGTCCTCGTCCCCTCGATCGCCCTCGACGGTCAGGCGGTCGCGGTGGCGCTCGAGGAGCGGGCCGTACCCCATCGCCTGGTCGGCGAGGCGGCGTTCTTCCACCGCGCCGAGGTGCGCGACCTCCTGGCGTGGCTCCGGCTCCTCGCCGACCCCGTCGACGCGCCGGCCGTGGTCCGCGCGCTGGCACGGCCGCCGATCGAGCTGCGCTCGGTCGATATCGCGCGGTGCACGAACATCGCGCGCCGGCGCAAGCTCGACATGGTCGCCGCCCTGGCGGCGGCGACCGAGTCTCCGCAGGTGCCGCCGGAGGCGCGGGAGCGCATCCGCGTGTTCCTCAAGCTCTACCGCTCGGCCATGGCGGCGCTCGACACGAGCCGCCCGGACCTCTACGTGCACCGGCTGATCGAGCGACTCGGGCTGCGCCGCCAGCAGCTCTTCGCCGCCCAGGCCGACGTCGTGCAGCGGCTGCGCGCGCTCGCGCGGTTCGGCGAGCTCGCCGCCGCCTACGTGCGGCGCGCGCCGCAGGCGACGCCGCGCGAGTTCGCGCGCTCGATCGCCGCCGTCGCTGACGCCGCGCTGCCCGAGGAGGAGGAGCCGGATCTCGTCGCAGCGCGCGATGTGCAGGTCATGACCCTGCAGGCCGCCGCGACAATCGAGGCCGATCACGTCTACGTGCTCGGCCTGCACGCGGGCGTCACCGCGGCGCCCCCGGAGCCGATCCCCGACGCCCTGCTCCACGAGGCGCTCCCTCCCGACGCGCCGGCCGGTCGCGATCGCGCGCTGCGCCAGCTCCTCTACGTGGCGATGTCGCGGGCCCGCGTGCGTCTCGTGCTCGCCCGTCCCGGCTCGAGCGATCGCGGCGCCGGGCTGGCACCTTCGCCGGTGGTGGAAGCGGCCCGCGCTGCCGTCGGCGGCGAGTGGGAGAGCCGCGAGGAGGAGCTCTTCGGCCCGGCGGAGACGCTGCACTCCACCTACCGGATGCTCAGAGACGAACTGCTCGAGGGGATGGCGCGAACCGGCGGGAGGCTCAGCGAGCTGCGCTTCGACACCGACGTCGACATCTCGCACGCGGTCGTGCGCTACCTCGAGCTGCTCAAGCTCTCGGCGGTGATCGC
>DATCEM010000175.1:0-3662 GCA_036510175.1 Solirubrobacteraceae bacterium
GTCCGATCACAAACGTGGTCCGCTCCATGCCCATGTAGGTGCGGCCGTACATCGACTTCTCGACCCACACCTCGTAGGCCTCGGCCACGGCGTGGTCCTCGTCGGAAAGCAGCGGGAAGGCGAGGTCGAACTTCTCGGCGAACTTGGCGATGCGCGAGACCGGATCGGGCGAGACGCCGAGCACCACGGCGCCCGCGAACTCGTAGTCGATCGCGTGATCGCGGACTCCACACGCCTGCGTCGTGCACCCCGGCGTGTCCGCCTTGGGGTAGAAGTAGAGAACGACGGGCTTGCCTCTCAGAGCCGAGAGCGAGACCGAATTCCCCGCCTGATCGGGGAGGGTGAAATCGGGGGCTTGATCGCCGGGATCGATCATCGCGCGGGAATCATCTCAGCAAACGCGACAGACGGCGATCCTTGAGCAGCTTCCCTTCGGTCTGGCAGGTCGGGCAGTAGGACATCACGTAGTCCTCGTAGAACACCGCCTCGAGCCGGTCGCCGCAGCGCGGGCACGGCTCGCCCTGCCGGCGGTGCACCTTGAGGGGCATCGGCAGCTTGTCCGGAATGGGGAGCGCGATCACCTCCTCGTAGTGGGCGATCGCCGCACCGAGCCGCTCGATCGTCGCGGCACGAAGCCGATCGGCCTCGTCGCCGTCGAGGTCGGCGCCGCGCTTGAACGGCGACAGCTTCGCGGCGTGGAGGATTTCGTCGACCCACGAACGACCTACCCCGGCGATGACGTGCTGATCGCGCAGGAGCGTATGCAGGGGGCGCGGAGCATCGAGGAGCGGCCCAAAGGCCGGGGGATCCGGCCACGCCTCGGGGCCGAGCGCGGCCAGCGTCTCATCGCTCTCGACATCGGCGCCGCGCAGGAGCTTGACCCACGCCCGCTGCTTGGTGCCGAACTCGCGCAGGCGCAGCTCGGATCCGTCGTTCAGGCGCAGGAGGAAGCGCGAGCTCCGGTCGCGCAGGGACGCTCGCTTCTCGAAGAGCTGTAGGCGCCCGGCGGACATCAGGTGGATGAGCAGGGTCAAATCGTCTTCGAGGTCGAGGAGGAAGAGCTTGCCGTGGCGGCGCACCCCCTGCACCCGGCGACCCTCGAGCGCCGAGATCGGAGGGTCGTAGGTCTTCAGGGCATTGAGTCCGGGCGCGAGCGCCGACTCGACGGTGGCACCAGCCGTGGCGGCGCCGATCCGGCGCGCGGTTATCTCGACCTCGGGAAGCTCGGGCATCTCAGTCCCCTGAGCTTAGAAGGCGGCCGGTTCGTGACCAATTGTTCGGGGCAGTTGAACGATTCTTTACTCGCGCGAGGAGACTCAATGGCATGTCTGAACTACTAGCAATCACACACCGAAACGCGCCAGAGCTCGACGATGACCTCATCGCCGAGGTAACCCGATACCGGCCTGGCCGAGTGACCATCCTCATCGAGGGGGCAGAGGCAGACTGGGCGCGAGACGAGACCGAGGCCGGGCACGAGCTCCGCGACCGGCTCGCCTTTCTCCTCGCTGCCATCGAGCGGACCACCGGGGCCACCGTCGTCGGCATCGCCTGTGACGACGACCAGCTCGCCGGCTGGCGCTTTGACCGGACCGTCCGCGTCGGCGTTCCCGTCGCGGCTTAGCTAACCGCCGGGGCTCAACGCCGCCGCGGGCAGGGCCGCGGGCAGGCTGAAGCGCACCCGCGTCCCGGCGGGAGACTCGGGCAGCCAGATCCGGCCGCCATGGGCTTCGACGATCGCGCGCGAGACGGCGAGGCCAAGCCCGGCGCCTGCGCTCGTGCGCGCCGCATCGGTCCCACCCCGGTAGAAGGCCTCGAAGACCTGCGCGCGGTCGGGCGCGGCGATGCCGTCGCCGGTGTCCGCGACCTCGATCTCGATCCGGTCGGCGACCGGCTCGGCGCGGACGACCACGCTGCCGTCGGCCGGGGTGTGGCGGATCGCGTTCTGGATCAGGTTGAAGAGGACGCGTTGGAGCTTCTCCGGGTTGGCCTGCGCGGGCCCGAGCTCGAGCGGCACCTCGGCGTGGACGGCCACGCCCTTGAGATCGCCCTGCACGCGCATCGCGGCCACCGTCTCCCCGACGAGCTCGTGCAGCGGCACGCGCTCGAGCGACCAGCGGATGTCTCCCGCCTCGAGCCGCGAGAGCTCGAAGAGGTCGTCGATGAGCGCGCCCAGCGCGTCGATGTGGGTGCGCATGCGGTCGAGGTAGGACCGCCTCGTGTCCCCGTCGACGATGTCGTCCCCCACCGCGTCGGCGAGCAGCCTGAGCGAGGTGATCGGCGTACGCAGGTCGTGCGAGACGGCGGCGACGAGCCCGCGCCGGGCGGCGTCGGACTGATCGCGCGCCGCCTCCTCGGCGTGGAGCTGCTCGATCATCGCGTTGGCCGCGGCCGCGAGCTCAGCCAGCTCGTCGCTCCCCGTGGTGGAGATCCGCAGCTCACGCTCACCGCGCCCGACCGCCATCAGGCCGTCTCTCACCGACTCGACGTCGTGCATGATCGCGGCCGCCAGCCGCTGTCCGGCGACGACGGCGATGACGCCGACGAACACGACGATGAGGGCGACGAGCTCGACGTCGTGGCCGGAGGCGAACATGAGCAGGCCGATGATGAGCAGCGCCAGGAGGATCGGGCCGATGACGATCGCCACGGCGAAGACGAACTGGCGCGAGAGCGGACCGGCGCGGCCGTGCGAGCGCGCGAGGACGACGGACTGCGCCGCGATCAGCGATGCAGCGCCGATCGCCGCGAGCACGGCGACGGTGACCAGGGTGCCGTGACCGCCGATGGTCACCGCCGCGATCGCCGCGGCGGCGGCGAGGATGAGGGCGGAGAAGCCGTACAGTCGCCGCATCGGCGTCACAGCTGGAAGCGGTAGCCGACGCCCCACACCGTCTGGATGTGGCGCGGCTCCGCCGGGTCGAGCTCGATCTTGGCGCGCAGGCGGCGGATGTGCACGGTGACGGTCGAGGTATCGGTATAGAAGGCGTACTGCCAGACGGAGTCCATGAGCTGGTTACGCGAGAACACCTGACCGGGGTGGCGGGCCATGAAGATGAGCAGGTCGAACTCGCGCTGAGTGAGCAGGGCCTCCTCGCCGCGCACGAACACGCGGCGGGCGGCGGGGTCGATGCTCAGGTCGCCGAGCTCGATCGGCGCCTCCTGCTCGGGCGAGGTGTCAATCCGTCGCAGTACCGCGTCGACGCGCGCGACGAGCTCGGCGGGCGAGAAGGGCTTGACCACGTAGTCGTCGGCGCCGAGGCGCAGTCCGATCACCCGATCGGCCTCTTCGCTCTTGGCGGTGAGGAGGATCACCGCGATCCGCTCCCGATCCTGCTCGCGCAAGCGGCGCATGACCTCGAGGCCGTCGATGCGCGGGAGCATCAGGTCGAGGACGACGAGATCGGGGCGCTGCTGGGCTGCGGCTTCGATCGCCGCCGCGCCGTCGGCGGCCACGCGCGTGCGGTAACCGGCGCGCTCGAGGTAGCGCGCGACGACCTCGGCGATCGTCGGCTCATCGTCGACGACGAGCACCGATCCGCGGGAGTGGCCCTCCATGCGATCGAGTCTGGCAGGAAATCGCCGCACAGCCAGGGGATCGAGCCGGTGTTCACCCCCTGTTCAGGCTTGCCTCGGTGCGCTTAGGGTTCGTAGAAAAATAA
>DATCEM010000176.1:0-5607 GCA_036510175.1 Solirubrobacteraceae bacterium
GCGCGGCTTCGCGCGGGTCGGAGATCTCGACGACGATGACCGAGTGGCGCGCGCGCAGCGACCCGAGCTGCCGCTCCCACGCGCGCTGGTCGCGGAAATCTGTGATGACGACGATGAGCCCGGGCTGGCGGGCGAGACGCACGACCCGCCGCAGCGCTCCCGCCAGGCCCTCGGCGTCGTGCTCGCCGTCGGGGGCGACGCCCTCGGCGAGCATCCGGCGCAGCGCGAGCATCCCGGGCTTCGAGCCCCGGGGCGGGAGCACGCGCGGTACGGCGGCGCCGAAGGCGACCAGGCCGACGCTCCCCGCCCGGCGCACCCCGAGGCGTCCGAACACGAGCGCCACTCCCTCGGCCACGTCCGCCTTCAGGCGGCGGGCGGTGCCGAAGGCCATCGAGGGCGAGACGTCGAGGACGATCCACGTCGTGAGCGCGCGCTCGGGGACGTGGAGGCGGACGTGGGTCTGCCCGGTCCGGGCGCTCGCCGCAGGGTCAATATGGCGCACGTCGTCGCCGATCTCGTAGGCGCGCAGCTGTGCGAGCTCGGTGCCGGCGCCGACGCCGGCGGCCCGGCGGTCGCCGGGGAGCATCCGCGCAACCCGCCGGCTCAGGGCCACGTCGATGGCCTCGATCAGGGGCTGGGGGACCGGGCCCGGCCCCTGCCGCGCCGCGGGCGGCTCGAGCGGGGTTGTGCTCACCGCGCCCTCGCCGCCGCATCGCGCATCAAGCGCGCTTGCGCGCCATGCTCGGCGGCGGTGTCAGGAACGGCCGCAAGGATGCGCTCGATGAGCTCATCGGCGGTGACGCCCTCGCTCAGCGCGTCGTAGGAGAGGACGATGCGATGGCGCAGAACGTCGGCCGCGAGGTCGTGGATGTCGTCGGACACCACGTGACCCCGACCCCTCAGCAGGGCCAGCACCCGCGCCGCCTGGACGAGGCCGATCGGCCCGCGGGGGCTGGCGCCGAACTCGATGAGCGAGGAGATCTCGGCGAGGCCGTGCTCGGTCGGGTTCCGGGTGGCGTCCACGAGCGCCACCGCGTAGCCGATCACGTCGCGATCGACGAACACGGTCTGCGCCGCCCCGGCGTAACGGCGCAGATCATCGAGCGCGAGGCGCTCGCGCACGATGGCCGGGTCACCGAGGCTGCGGCCGACGACCGCGGCCTCCTCGCCGACGCTCGGATAGTCGACGAGGATCTTCATGAGGAAGCGGTCGACCTGAGCTTCGGGCAGGGGATAGGTGCCCTCGGACTCGATCGGGTTCTGGGTCGCCATGACGATGAAGGGCGAGGGCACGCGGTAGCTCGTCCCGCCGATCGTCACCTGCTGCTCCTGCATGACCTCGAGCAGCGCGGACTGGACCTTGGCGGGGGCGCGGTTGATCTCGTCGGCGAGGAGGAAATTACAGAACACGGGGCCGAGCTCGGTGTCGAAGTCGCCGGAGCTCGGGCGGTACACGCGGGTGCCGACAAGATCGGCGGGGACGAGGTCGGGGGTGAACTGGATCCGGCCGTAGGAGCCGCCGAGCACCGCCGACAGGGTCTTCACGGTCAGCGTCTTGGCCAGTCCGGGAACCCCTTCGAGGAGCACGTGCCCGCCGGCGAGCAGGCTGACGAGGAGTCGTTCGAGCATCGCGTCCTGCCCGACGATCACCCGCTTGATCTCGTACAGCGCCTCCTGCAGGGCGTCGCGCGCCTCCCCGCGGCGGTGGTCGTTCTGGTCGGTATCAGGCATTGGCTCTCCGTGGTTAGAAGTCGGTCACACCAGGCGGCCGAACCAGCGCAGGGACATGACGCTGCCGATCAACAGCAGCACCAGGCCTCCGCCGGCGAAGCTCGCGGTGATCTCATGTTTGACGTGCTTGCGGCCGAGCTGGGCCGCGAGATGGGTGTAAACGGCGCTCAGCCCGGCGGCGTCTGAGGCGGTGAACGCCCGCCCGCCCGAGAGCTGCGCGATCTGCCCGAGCTGCTCTGGGCTCACGGGCACGGGGGTGGTGACGGTCCCGGTGCCGCGCTTGATCTCGATCGTTCCGTTCGGGGTCCCCACGGCGACGGTGTAGATCGGGATGTGCTGCGCGGCGGCCTCGCGAGCCGCGATTAGGGGATCGGTGCCGACGTTCGAGGCGCCGTCGGAGATCATCACGATCGCGCCGGGCACATGCTTGCCGTGAACGAGAGGCAGGCTCTTCAGATCGTTCATCGCCGTAAGGATGGCCACGCCGACCGCCGTGCCGCCGCTCGTGTGCAGCTGAGTGAAGGCGTTCGCCGTCAGCGCATGGTCGGTGGTGGGCGACTGAAGCAGCGTCGGAGTGCGGGCGAACTCCATCAAGCCCACCTGCACGGTGCTCGGAACCTTGGCGATAAAGGCCTTGGCGGCGCGCTCGCCGGCGCCCAGGCGCGAGGGGGACACGTCGGTCGCCTGCATCGAGCTGCTGACGTCGTTGGCGAGCATGATCGCGCCATTGGTCACCGGTACCGCGACGCTTCGCTGCGGTCGTGCCGCGGCGGCGATGAGCACCGCAAGCGCGAGGGCGAACACGAGCATCGGCGCGTGCCGGCGCCAGCGAGGACGGCGCGGCGCGACCGAGGCGGTCAGGGCCGGTGCGACGAAAGCGGATACGGCGAGCCCCCGGCGTCGCTGCTGTCCGGTGTACCAGGTGATCAGCAGCGGGATCGCCAGCAGCGCGAGGAGCACGAGCGGCGAGGCGAAGCTCATGGATAGCCCGGCGGTCTCGCTGTCAGCTTGGCCTGCGCCGTGTAGCTCATGGGGCCGAGGGTGTAGCTGATCTCCGCCTCGTTCCCGGCGTGCAGGCGGTCGAGGGCCGCCCCGACGTCGTCGACAGTGCTCACGGGCTGATTGTCGATCGCGGTGATGAGATCGCCCGGCTGGAGGCCGGCTTTCGCGGCGGGGCTGCCCGGCGCCACGTCGGTGATGACGATGCCGAGGGGGGAGCCCGCCACGCCGATGCCCAGGTAGGGATGCCCGCTCGCGGAAGCGCCCGACCCGAAGACCAGCGTCGTCACCCCGTACGCGGCGCCGGCGCTGAGGATTCCCACGAGCACGGCGAGGAGCGCGATCCGCAGCTGGCGGGCGCGACGCGCCGTCTTCGGACGCGCACGCGCTTTCACCGCAGCCAGGGACGGCCGCGGCCGCGGGCGCGGCGGCGGGGCCGCCGGTTGCTTCTCGGCAGGCTTGTCAGTGAGCGCCCGGCGCTTGGCCAGCTCTTCCCTGGCGGCTGCCGAGTCGAGCTCCCAGTCGCCGGACCATAGATGCCGCGGACTACTCATTCCTTTTCCAGCAAGTTAGGCGGTGATCGTGAGATCTTCTTAAGAAGGCCCTGCACCGAGTGCTCACGACTAAAACTAGCCCTCCCTGCGCCAGCAGGCATCGCGGCATGAACTATGACGAGTACCTGCGGCGAGTGCTCGCGGGCTCGCCCAGGTCCCGCCCCTCCCTATTCGGAAATCCGTCCAACCCCCGGCCGGGCGCCCCGGGCTCGTAGCCTGGGCCGGTCCCTACCCGATCCGTCCCGCCGCATACGCTCGGCGAGGATCGCCGCCTGCTCGGGCCCGAAGGCGCTGACCACGCCGACCGGGGCGAGGTGAGGCGGCGCGACGCCCGAGGCGTCGGACGCCGGATAGAGGGCTGATGCCACCATCGCCGACCCGACGGCGGCGAGGATCGCCGCGAGCACGAACAGCGCGGGGCGGCGCCTCATGTCCTACAGGGTGGGGACGACGACGGCGGGGCCGACGGGCTCCTCGGCGGGCGCCGCGCTCTCCTTGGGCACGGTACGCCGGGCGAGGAAGTAGTAGACGACGCCGCCGAACAGGGCGCCCATGAACACGCTGAAGTCGGCGCCGTTGGCGGCGGGGCCGCTGGGCGAGGACGCCCCCACGAGCGGACCCTGCCACACCGTCGTGTTGAGCCACGACGCCGCGGCGATCATCCCGACGAGCTGGGCGAGGACTCCGGGGACATGAATGCCGCCCTTGCGCCAGTAGATGCCCGCGCGGCCGTTCAGGAGCGAGCGGTTGTCGTAGCCACCGCGGCGCATGAACCAGTCGACGAGGAAGATCGCCACCCATGGGGCGATCCAGATGATCATGAAGAGGAGAAAGTCGGTGAGGAAGGTGTTGAACGACGAGGAGAAGATGGCGACGGCGGTGAGGGCGCCGGCCACCGTGGTGTCGAGGATGACGCACTGCCAGCGCTTGATCTTGGGAATGATCGCCTGGAGGGTGAGACCCGAGGAGTACAGGTCGATGCTGTTGATCGCGAAGAGCTGGAAGATGATGAAGATCAGGTAGGGCACGAGGAACCAGCTCGAGAAGGCGTGGGGCAGCCCGCCGATCGGGTCGCTGGCCGAAGGCACGGCGGTGGCCACGGCGGCTCCGAGCAGGCCGAGGAGCGTGCTCGGGATGTAGCCGCCGAGGGCGACCGACCAGACGATCTTCTTCTTGCTCGCGTTGGTCGGCAGATAGCGCGAATAGTCGTTGGCGTTCATCACCCAGCCGTAGCCGCCGGCGGAGAGGATGAGCGCGAGGGCGACCATCATCGTCTGCCAGCTCGCGTTCGCTCCCCCGCCGAGGTGGGCCTTGGGCAGGGCGAGGATCGCGAGGACGATGAACAGCGCCACGAACGGGAGCACCATGAAGCGGAGGATGCGGAGCATCGTGCCGTGGCCCATGAGCGGGAGCAGAAGCTGGAGGGCGGCCGCGACGACGATGAGGCCGACCTTCAGCCCGGTGGACGTGTGCACTCCCGCCTTGTCCGCCAGCGCGAGCCCGGCGAGGACGATGAGGGCGAGGCCTTCGGTCTCGTAGCCGACCTGGGTGATCCAATTGAAGACGGACACGCCGCGCGCGCCGTTGGGCCCGAAGGACGCTCGCGTGATGGCGAAGGCCGAGGTTCCGGCGGACGGCCCCTGGACGCTGCCCAGGCCGGCGACGAGATAGGAGAGGTTGCCGACGGCGATGACCAGCGCCGCCTGCCAGAACGACAGGCCGAAGGTGATGATCAGCGCTCCGTAGACGACGTACTCGACGTTGAACAGCGCGCCCGCCCACATCCACGTCAGGTCGAGCGGCTTGCCCCGGCGCTCAGACACGGGGATGTAGTCGATCCCGCGCTGCTCGAAGGTGGGCTCATCCGCGACGGAGCCACCTGCTGCGGCACCGGGCCCGGGCACACTCGGATCTAGTACGGCGTTCACGGGTACCTCCATCGTCGACGCGGGGATTGTGCTCGATGCTGCCGCGACGATCTATGTACAGGCGGCCAAAATAGCCGCGCCACAAGTCTGTCTTCTAGCGGACCTCCACCGCGACGTAGGCGAAGCGCTCGACGTCGAAGAGGCCGCCGTCGGTGAGCCGCAGCTCGGGGATCACCGAGAGGGCGATGAACGAGAGCTGCATGAACGGCTCTTCGACGCTGGTGCCGAGCCTCTCGGCGGCGGCGGCCCCGAGGGCGTGGAGCTGGTCCGACACCCGGTCGGCGCTCTGGTCGCTCATGAGCCCGGCGAGGGGGAGGGGGACCTCGGCGATCACGCTGCCGTCGAGCACCGCCACCTGGCCGCCGCCGATCTCGGCGAGGCGGGCGACGGCGGCG
>DATCEM010000177.1:0-6212 GCA_036510175.1 Solirubrobacteraceae bacterium
CCGCTCCGAACGCGGCAGTGGTCACCACGAGGGCGATCACGCCGAACATGACCTCGACGCCTCCCATCATGCCCGTTACCGCGAGCGCGACGGATCCACGGTTGAGCCGCCGCTCGCCCTCGTCGAGCGCTTCCTCCCATATCTGCGTGGGCGCGCGACCGCTCACGACGCCGCCCCGCGGCCGGGCCGCGCCTCATCCATGACGTTCACGGCGACATGCTGCCCGCCTCGCGAGGGGCGAAACCCGCCCGCCCGCGCCGACTACCAGTTATCCATCGGTAAACGCCAGCCGGTTGGCGATCCCGCTGATCTCGAAGATGCGCTGGACCTGTCGCGGGCCGCGAACGATGACGAAGCTTCGGTCCTGCTCGCTGGCC
The DNA here is from genome assembly GCA_036510175.1 of Solirubrobacteraceae bacterium. Classification (GTDB taxonomy): domain Bacteria; phylum Actinomycetota; class Thermoleophilia; order Solirubrobacterales; family Solirubrobacteraceae; genus Palsa-465. Next base: position 378 of record DATCEM010000177.1, read on the forward strand.
ACGCGTTGGGCCTTAAGGATCGCGTGCACGCCGGTCGAGTCCAGGAACTCCAGGTCCCGGAGGTCGAGAACTAGCGTTCGTGCGTCGGTCGCGAACGCGGCCGCGAACGCCTCAGACACCTGCTCGATCCCCGATAGGTCGAGCTCTCCGGCGAACCCGATGATGTATTCGTCGCGATCGCGGCTCGTGCCGATCGCCAGGATCTCAGGGCTCGCGCCCTCATAACAGCGCTCCAAGCTCATGGTCGTCCCCCATTCCCCGATGCCTGCCTGGTCGACCGCATCGGACTAGAGAGGTTGTATGCGCCGACGCCTCCAGGCGACAGGGGCCGAATCGATCGAGCCTCACCACCGATCGCACAGATACCTCGGCACACTTGGCATCAGACATGCAGGCTCCGCTGATTACGATGAATGCCAGGGTCCGCCACCGAGCCGCTTCGGGCTGGCTCGTCCCCTCACGTTAGAACGCCGGCCCGCCCACCGAGTGAGCGCCGCCGACCGCGCAAAGACTAGAACACGCCCGGAGCGACTTCAAGCAGCTGAGCTCGGAAAATGATGATTTCCGATGCCAGGGGCGGGTATTACTTCAGTGTGGTAAATGAGTCCCCCTCCCCCCTCCTTGCCTTGGCTCTGCGCTGTAATGGCCACGCTCCACGCCTGGCCCGCCGGGCCTTCGACAGCGTACCCGAGGCTGCTCCTGTGCTCGATGATGCGAGACTGGTGGCCAGCGAACTGGTCAACAATGCCGTGCTCCATTCCGGGTGTGCGCCAGACGACATCATTCGCGTCGCGGCGCAACTGGATGATGGATTCCTCATCATCTCGGTGCACAATCCGGGAGTGGCGCCGCTCACCGAGGAGCGATGCCAAGCGGAAGGCAATCCGGAGCGTGTCGGGTTCGGCCTGCGCGTGGTTCAGCATCTGGCCGCCCGCTGGGGCATCGAGAGCCCTGACGAGCACCGCGTCTGGGCCGCACTGGCGCTTAGCCCCTCCTAGTCGGGCCTAACTCCGCCTGGCGGGCGACGCTACGCGTCGGAGTGCTGATCGGTGTCGCCCAGCGCCGAGTCGTCGTCCGCCGGGAGCGCCGGGGGCTTATCCTTGGCGGGGCTGCTCTCTGAAGCGCCGGCGCCGGGGTCATCCTGCGGCCGCTCTTGGTCGGGTTCGTGCTCTTTGCTCTCGCTCATTGCGGTTAGGCGGTACCCGCGCGGAGAACCGCGCAAACGGGGGTTATGGCCCGTCCACCACGGGTAGCTTCTTGCTACATCCGGTCCGGAACGGATCGCACCATCTACACACAGGAGAGGCCCATGCCAGATCCCGACGGTAACACCCTCGCTGACTCCGAGGCCGTCCCCGATACTCCGCTGCACGCGTACAAGGAAGGCCGCAAGGAGGATGTCGCGGGCGACGCCGACAAGCTTGAGTCGAACGACCCGAAGGACCAGCAGGCCAGCGCGCTCGACGACGAGGAGAGCGACAAGCTCGGCCCGCCGCTGCACGAGAAGAGCTAAGTCGCACTTCCGCGCGGTTTAGATGTGGGGCGGGAGACTCCCCGGGCCGAATCGCATCCTAGTGATTCACTCCGGGTCGTCTCCCGCCACCGTTTTGAACTGCACCCCACTTCAGCTTTATCGCCCAAATCTCAAAACCAGCTCCGTGGTGATCACCCGGCGCTCGGCCGCTCGGAGGCCTGGACACCGAGCTTGCGCGCCGGCTGCCGCACGTTCCACACGAACGAAAGGCGGGCGTACCACGGCGTCGTGGCAGCCGGGCGGCTCGGCGTAACCGAGGACGCCAGGTTCGCCGCCTGCGCCTCACGGCGGAGGTCGCGCTGATGCTCTTGGGCTACGGCCATCGAAAGGTTTGAGTACATGGGTGGTCCCCCTGAGTTTGTGTTGTGCGGGTCGCCTTCCCGCGTTCTGCTGTGATGGGAAAGGTAGGGGGGCCGCGGCCCTCCTACTACGTCATATGACATGCAGCGCCAGACCGCCCCTAGGGCGCTGCGGCCGCGTAGGCTGCGCACATGGCGCCCGATGCTCTTCCGGGACCGACGTTCATGCAGTCCCTGCTCGCGCCCGAGCGCGAGGCCCTGCTCGCGACGGGGCGGGCCCGGCGCTGGGAGGCGACCGAGATGCTCGTCCGCCGGGGCGATCGGGCCGACAGCGCGATCGTTCTCCTCGCCGGCTTGGTCAAGATTCACACCAGCGTGGAGGGCGCCGAGGTCCTCCTCGGCTTATCGGGGCCCGGAGATCTCCTCGGCGAGACGACCGCCCCCGCCCGCGATGCCCTCCGCTCCGCCACCGCGACCGCGCTCGAGCCGGTCGACGGCGTCGTTGTCTCGGTCCCAAGCCTGCGCGCCTTCCTCGCCGCGCACCCTCGCGCCACCCTCGCGCTGCTCGATCTCGCCCTCAAGCGGCTGCATGTCGCCGACGCTCGGCGCATGGAGTTCGCCACCTCGGAGAGCCTGGCGCGCGTCGCCGGCCGACTTGTCGAGCTCGCTGAGCGCTTCGGCGCAGAACGCCCCGACGGTGGGCTCGACGTCGCCCTGCCGATCACCCAAGAAGAGCTCGCCTCCTGGAGCGCATCCTCGAAGGAGTCCACGGCGAGAGCGTTACGCACGCTGCGCCAGCTCCGGCTGATCGCGACCTATCGGCGCGGACTCACCGTGCTCGACCTCGACGGCCTTCGCTCGCACATGCCGCGCCTCGGTCCTCACTCATGAGGGCGGCGCGAGACGGCATGCGGAGCGCACGAGGGCACGGGTGAAGCTGCCCCGCTTGATCGCGAGCGTGGGGAACACGAAATAGGGGGCCGCCTCCGCGGGCGCGAGACCACTGCACGTCGTGGCTTCGAAGTCGGTCCTGAGGTCGGAGATCTTTCCCTTCTCCACCTTCAGGCTCATGGGGAAGGGATCGACGAAGCCCACATACCGGCCGGCCTCGGGCGTGACGGCGAACGCGGTGGCCGCCGAGAGCCCGGCAGCGATCAGCGCCAGGGGTGTCACGCCCCACCTCCGGCGGCGCGGGACGGATCGACGGACCGGGCGCCGAAGCCTGCGGCCATGGAGGCAGCGTAGTGTTCGCGCCCGCCTGCGAGGGCCGGTGAAGCTTGCGGGACCACGCGGCCTGTGCGAAGGTGGCGCGTGGCGAGCACCAGGGCTATCCGGGCCGTCCTGCGCGGTGAGGTGCAGGGCGTCGGCTTGCTCGACGCCACCGTCGGCAGGGCTCGCGAGCTCGGGGTGATGGGCTGGGTGCGCGACGGCGAGGACGAGACGGCGCTCGTTCACGCCGAGGGAGAGGAGCGAGCGGTGCAGGAGTTCGTGACATTCCTCCACCAGGGGGCGCCCCCGGCGCGCGTGGTGGCCGTCGAGATCGCGTCGGTCACGCGCGAGGGCCACGAGCAGTTCGCGATCCGCGGGGTGAGCGCCGGCGTGTTCGTCGTTCAGGAGCACCAGGCGACGGCGCACCATTTCGACCTGCGTCTGGAGGTCGAAGGGGTGATGCGCTCGTGGGCGGTTCCCAAGGGTCCCTCGCTCGACCCGGCGGTCAAGCGCCTCGCCGTCGCGGTCCCCGATCACGCGATCGCGCACTACGCCTGCGAGGGGAGTGACGACGGCGGCGCGGTGATCGTCTGGGATCGCGGGACCTACGAGCAGGGCGGCCGCGTCGCCTGGCCCGAAGCGCTCGGCCGCGGCCACGCGGTCTTCGTTCTCCACGGCGAGAAGCTGCGCGGCGGCTTCGCCCTTCAGCGCACCGGGTCTGCAGCCAAGGCGCAGTGGCTGCTCATCAAGCGCCGCGATGACGATGCCCGCCCCGGCTCGGACATCGTCGCCGAACGCCCTCGCTCGATTCTCAGCGGGCATACGCTCGAGGAGATCCGGTCGTTTCATACCGGATCGACGGGGTAAGCACTATGTAACCGCGAAAGCGGACTTTGAGCCCCCTCGATGTTGTTCCTCAGCTGTCGGTCATCGAACTGCCCATCCGGACCAACCGTGATCCACGACGACAGGGCACTGTGCCAGAACGGGTGGTACAAGACTGTGCCATTCCGGTTGAGAATGCCTCCCACGTAGCTGAACGACGACCTGCTCATCACCAGGATGTCGGCGGTGGCCAACTTCCGCAGGCAGTCGATCGCCCTGCCATTGAGACAGTGAACGAGGTTTGGCAGCACCTCGAACTCGTCCAGGGCGAACATCTCAGGACTGATTACCTTGGGCCCGCTGATGCGTCCGGCGATCCCGGGGTGATCCGGCTGAACCAGGAAATCCCCACTCGGAACCTCCGTCCACAGTTCGATCTGGTACTCGAGGCCGAGGGCGTCGAGCACCCGAGCTACATTGCGCGCGACGCTGACGTAGTAAGCATTGGGCAGCAGTCGCTTCGAGTCGATGACCACCTGCTCTCCCCGACGGACGTGTACGGCGACGCGCAATGGCTCACCCCCATGCGCGGCGGACGCGAATGGCGATACCCCTCGGCACACCTCGTAGCAATCCGGGACTCCATCGGCGATGCCATACGGCATCACGAGTCGCACGAGGCACGGGATTCCCCCTGTCGCACCTCTCTCGACGAGAGCCCTGAGCCCGTGAAATTCCTCCAGCGAGATGTTGGGCAGATCAAGGGTGTGGAACCTCCCCGCCGGCACGAAGTCGGAGGCGATCCGAAAGACATCGTTGAACTCGCGATGAAATTCAGGATCGCCCGAGTTCCCTTCCAGCGCGGTTAGGCCCTGGTAGTCGACCCGCGAAATCGGCGTATGCAGGTAGGCCACGCCGAGGTGTCGTGAAATCGCATAGATCCCGTAGATCCTCTGCAGCTGAGCCCCCACCCCATCGGTCATGGCCGTGCTGTCGTAGGTCAGGGCGAGGGTGGGATCCACGCCTCAATTATCGGCCCCCTGGGGACGGCGGCCCCGCTCAGGAAGCCGCAGAACCGCTCACGCCGGGTACCGGCTCGTCGTCGGGCCTCAGGTGACCCCGAAGACGGGTGTACGCGAGTGTCCCCCCGAGTGTGGGGATCCAGAAGGCGATCGCGTGGTACACGAGTACGGCGGCGGCGGCGTGGGTGACCGGAAGCCCGTAGAGCGCGAGGGCGCCGATCAGGCCGGCGTCGAGCACCCCGATGCCCCCGGGCACGGGGATGGCGTTGGCCAGATAGCCCGCGAGGTAGGCGACCGCTAGGGGTGCGAGCGGCGGGGCGGGCCCGAGGGCGGCGAACGTCGCCCACAGGACGGTGATGTCGAAGAGTAGATACCCCACCGCGCCGAGCAGGCGCCAGCTGGGTGCGAGCAGGGCATCGCGCGCTGCGGTGATTCCGGCGCTGATCTCGTCGGCCCAGGTCCTCGCCGCGCGCTCGCGGGAGACGCGGCGCGTGAGTCGCGGCAGGCCGAGGACCAGCGCGCTCGCGCCGAGCGCCGCGACGACGGGCAGCCCCGCGCGCAGCGCGTCATGCGGTCCGTCGGCGATCCCGATGAGCAGGAGCAGACCGGCCGCGCCGAGGGTGAGCACGTTGATCGCGCTGGTCAAGAAGAACAGGCCGCTTGAGCGCTGGACGATCTGCCGCGTTGGCATGCCGGCGACGTGAAGCAGCCAGCCGCCAACGGCGAGCGAACCGACGCCGCCGCCGGGTAGCAGCGCGCCCGAACCCATCTGCGACCAAGCCATCTTCCTCGCCGCAGATCTGGGTATCGGTTTGAAGAAAAGCCGGAAGATGACCACGAAGCTCAGGCAGGACGCGAGCTCGAGGGCGACCGCGGTGGCCACTAGCGCCGGGTTCATTTCGGCGATCTCCCGCACCACGGGACGCAGATCGGGGACCGCGAGCAG
>DATCEM010000178.1:0-2107 GCA_036510175.1 Solirubrobacteraceae bacterium
CGGGCGGCGAAGCGGGTATTGAGAAGAGGACCCTGGGAGGGTCCTCTGGATCCCCGGCGGATGAGCGCCGCCGGGCGAAACCCGTCGTCGCTCACGCGAATGTCGGGGGCCCACTATCCTCCACGGCCGTCGACCAACGCCAGACAGCCGTTCCCCCTGCCGAACGATGGCCCTCGGCGATTCCCGAGGTTCCGCTGATCGCTGCGCGGGATCTGGCCTTTCGATATCCGGGGCGCAGCGAATCGGTGCTGTCCGGCTGCAACTTCGAGATTCGCCGCGGCGACCGAATTCTCCTCGAAGGCCCGTCGGGCGGCGGCAAGTCGACGCTCGGCGCGCTGCTGTGCGGTCTGCGGGAGCCGACCTCGGGCGACCTGCGCTACGACGGCGTCGACTGGGATGTGCTCGGCACGCTGGCCTGGCGCGCCCGCGTCGGCGCGGCGCCCCAGTTCCACGAGAACCACGTCTTTTCGGCCAGCTTGCTCTTCAACCTGCTCCTCGGCCGGGCCTGGCCGCCCCGCCCCGAGGACGTCGCCGAGGCGGAGGCCGTTTGCCGCGAGCTCGACCTCGGCCCGTTGCTGGCGCGGATGCCCTCCGGACTCGAACAGCTGGTGGGCGAGAGCGGCTGGCAGCTCTCGCACGGCGAGCGCAGCCGTCTCTATATCGCGCGCTCGCTCTTGCAGCCGCTCACGGTGCGGGTCCTCGACGAGAGCTTTGCCGCGCTCGATCCCGAGACCTTGGAACGGGCTCTTGCCTGCGTGCTCCGCCGAGCCCAAACCCTGTTGGTGATCGCCCATCCTTGAGCCCACGGGCCCGCAGGATGCAGCCTTCGACCAGGTTCGCTTGTAGAATGGCCGCCTGGATGTAGGTCGATGTCGGAAACCAGTCTGCAGCTGACGGCGGGGGGAGATTACTCATCTCGGGGCGTCGAGGGGCCGATGTAGCGGCCGCAGATCTAGATGACGAACACGCCACCTTCCCGCGAAACCGGGTCAGCGCCGCTGGCCCGAGGCGCGAGCATTGGCCGTTACGTCGTGCTCAGCCTGGTCGGTCGCGGTGGAATGGGCGACGTCTACGCGGCCTACGATCCGGAGCTGGATCGCAAGGTGGCGGTCAAGCTGCTGCGGGTCAAACCGGGCAACGGCGTCTCGCTGACCGAGGGGCGCCAGCGGACGTTGCGCGAGGCCCAGGCCATCGCGCGGCTGTCGCACCCGAACGTGGTGGTGGTCTTCGACGTCGGCACCTTCGAGGACAAGGTCTTCATCGCGATGGAGTTCGTCGAGGGGAACACCCTCGCGTACTGGTCGGAGGCGCAGCCGCGAAGCTGGCAGGAGATCCTGAAGGTCTTCGTGGCGGCGGGGCGCGGCCTCGAGGCGGCGCACGAAAAGGGGCTGGTTCACCGCGATTTCAAACCCGACAACGTCATGATCGGTCGCGACGGCAAGGTGCGCGTCATGGACTTCGGCCTCGCTCGCCAGGTCAGCGAGAAGGTCCCCAGCGACGGCGTGCCGCGCCGGATCCCGGTCGAGCTGCCCGAGGAGGCGGGGCAGGTCGAGGTCGGCAGCTCGCCGACCATCGTGATCAATGCGGGCATCGAGCGACCGGACACGGACGCGATGCACACCTCGGGCTCGGGCCTCTTCGACGCGCGTCTCACGCGCACCGGCGCCATGATGGGCACGCCCGCGTACATGGCGCCCGAGCAGTTCTTCAACGCGCCCACCGACGCGCGCACCGATCAGTTCAGCTTCTGCATCGCGCTCTACGAAGCGCTCTACGGCCAGCGGCCGTTCGAGGGGAACAACCTCTCGACGCTGACCGGCAACGTGGTGCGCGGGAGCGTCCGCGAGCCGCCGGCCGGCACCAAGGTCCCGCCCTGGGTGCGCCGGATCGTGCTGCGTGGCCTGCGGCCGGTGATCGGCGATCGCTACCCTTCGATGGGCGATCTGCTGGATGCGCTGGGCAAGAGCCCGTATGCCAATCGGTGGCGGATGCTCTACGCCGCCATCGCGGTGGTGGTGACGATCGGCTTCGGTTTCGGCGTGCGACAGAGCCTGGCCGATCACCGCGCCATCTGCGGCGGCGGCGCCGAGAAGCTGGCCGACATCTG
>DATCEM010000179.1:0-2427 GCA_036510175.1 Solirubrobacteraceae bacterium
CGGCGGCCGGCGGACCATGCCCGCCCCGCGCCGCGGCTGTCAACGCCGTCCCGGTCCGGACGAAGACGGCCCTTGACCCGGGTGGCCCGTACCCTAGATAACTTTCAAATAGTTTTGAACACCACGATCAGCGCCCCCGCCGCCTCCGTCGCGCTCCTCCGCGAGGCCGCCACTGCCGAGAGGGCAGGGGCGCGGGCCGCGGAGCGCATCGCCGACGTGCACGCTCTCCTCGGCGGCGATCTGGCGCTGGTCGACCGGGAGCTCCGCCGGATGACGCGCGAGGGCGTCTCGCCGGCCACCGACTCGGCGACGCACCTTCTCGAAGCGGGTGGCAAGCGGGTGCGGCCCCTCACGGTGCTCCTGTCGGCGGCATGCTTCGGGAGCATCTCGGCCGTCGCACGAGACGTGGCCGTCGCCGCCGAGCTCGTCCACCTCGCGACGTTGCTTCACGACGACGTCGTGGACGACGGACAGGAGCGACGCGGCAAGCCCACGCCGCGACGCATCTGGGGCAACGCCGTGAGCGTGCTCGCGGGGGATCTGCTCTTGACCCACGCGCTGGAGCGGACGGCAGCGGCTGCGCCGGGGGCCGTCCTCAGCGATCTCTTCGCGACCCTTCGGCGTCTGGTCGATGGTGAGATCGTGCAGCTCCGCGGACGCACACGCCTCGAGCCGCGGGAGGACGTCTACTTCCGCATCGTGCACGACAAGACCGCATCGCTCTTCGCATGGGCCGCGCGCGCCGGAGCCGCCACGGCCGGCGCGCCGCCCGAGGCGGTGGCGGCCCTCGGCGAGTTCGGGGCGCGCGTCGGGGTCGCCTTCCAGCTCGTCGATGACGTGCTCGACTACGACGGAGATCCGCTGGCGACGGGCAAGGCCCTGCTCGGCGATCTGCTCGAAGGCAAGCTCACCCTGCCGCTCATCCGCGCCATCGCCGCGCGCCCCTCGCTGACCGACGACGTCGATGCGGTGCGCGCCGGCGACGAGCGGGCCGCGGCCCGGGTGGCGGAGGCGGTGCGCTCCTCCGGGGTTTGCGAAGGCGTGCGCGCCGAGGCCCGCGAGGAGACGGCGCGGGCCCAGCGCGCGCTCGATCTCGTGCCCGCCTGCACCGCGCGGGACCTCCTCTCGTCCATCGCCGCGGAGCTCGCGACACGCGCGGCGTAAGAAGGCGAGCCGGGCCGCGGATGGGCTACGCTGGCGGACGCGTGGCGAAGCGCGAGAAACAGCGGGCGCTGTGGCCCAGCGAGGCGGCGGTCAGCGACGTCGTCGGGCGCCTCATCGAGTTCTGGGGCTTCAAGCGGAACATGGGCCGGGTCTGGACGGTGCTTTATCTCTCGCCCGATCCCCTCAGCGCGGACGACCTCTGCCACTCGCTCAAGCTGTCGACCGGAGCCGTGAGCATGACGCTCTCGGAGCTGGCCAGATGGGGTGTGGTACGCAAGGTCTGGATTCAAGGAGAGCGGAAGGACTTCTACACGGCCGAGGTGCAGCTTTGGCGGATGATCAGCCGCGTCTTCAACGAGCGAGAGAAGAGCGAGGTGATCTCGGCCATCGACTCCTTCGAAGAGGCGCTCCGCCAGCTCGACCGGCTGCGGAAGACGGCGCCCGACGCCTCGACCCGCGCCCGGGCCGAGCTCCAGCACGAGCGCATCTCGCAGCTGCTCGAGCTGGCGCGACTCGGCAAGCGCCTGATCGACGCCCTGGTGTCGACCGCGAAGGTCGACGCGGAGCCGCTCGTGCGCTTCTTGCTGGGGCAGCGTTCCTGACCGCGACCACCGGCGCGACGGCGCGGGCGCAGTCGCCGCCCCCGAAGATCACCAGCAGCAACTACAACATGGAGATCTACCAGGGACCGGTCATCGCGCCGATCCGGGTGACGGGCCTCGGCGGGGCGTACATCGCGCTGGCCGAGGGCACCGAAGGCTCCGCCGCGAACTCCGCGGCGCCGGCCGTGCGCAACGCCTACAGCTCCACCTGGTTCGACTACGACATCAGCGCGGGGATCTCGTTTCCGGGCGCCTTCACCAACACCGACTTCGACAACCACGGCGACAACGCGAGCTTGCCCGCCAACCATGCGAGCGCGGGCAACTACACCGATCTCACGGTCGGCGGCACGGTGCAGCTCGGGGGGCTGGGGGTGTCGGCCACCGGCGATCTCGAGCAGTTCTCGCTGACGACGACGGCGGGGGAGCCCGCGCTGACGCTCCAGGTGGGACGCTTCAAGGCCCTCACGTCGTACGGTGTCTACGGGGGACAGCTCGCGATCGGCGGGGGGATTCGCGTCGTCACGATGCAGATCCAGCAGAACGGCGCCGGGACCCTGCTCACCATGTCCGGCGCCGCGCCCGAGGCCGGCGCGCTGCTCATGCCCACCGGGCTTCCGTGGCGGATCGGAGTCACGGCGCGCGCGCCGGTGAGCGGCGG
>DATCEM010000180.1:0-2381 GCA_036510175.1 Solirubrobacteraceae bacterium
AGCGTGCGGGCTCGAGGGATGCACTGCCGGCGCCGAGGAGGGAGGGGATGGTCAGGCCGACGCCGGCGCCGCCGAGGAGCTGGGCGGGGAGGAGATGCACCAGGTAGTCGGGGTGCGCGGACATCTGGGTGAGCCATAGGAGCTGGGCGGCGGCGCCGAGGGTGCAGCCCAGGAAGGCGACGCGTCCCGCTCCGCCGAGCCACACGGCGAGCCGGGGAGAGACGAGTCGCGCGAAGGGGAGGACCATGAGCGGGCCGGGGCCGATGGCGAGGCCGGCGCGGACGGCGGAGTAGCCCCAGACGCTGGTGAGGAACTCGACCGAGCTGAGGACGAAGGCGCCGAAGGCGGCGTAGTAGAAGATCGAGGCGAGGAAGGCTCCGCTGAACGTCCGTGAGCGCAGGAGCTCGAGCTCGATCACGGGGGAGCGGTGGCGACGGGAGCGGGCGATCATGGCCGAGCCGGAGGCCAGCGAGGCGATGAGGAGGGCGAAGAAGCGGGCCGATCCCCAGCCCCAGTCGGGCGCTTTGACCAGGTCGAGGGCGAGAAGGCCGACGGCGGCGGCGAGCAGCGCGGCACCGAGCACGTCCGGGCGGCCCTGGACGCGGGCATCTCGGCTCTCGGACACCACGCGGACGGCGAGGAGCACGGCGATGACCCCGACGGGGAGATTGATCCAGAACACAAGTCGCCAGCTCACCTGCACGAGGCTCCCCCCGATCACCGGCCCCAGCGCCGCGCCGAGGGCGCCGACGGCCGACCAGGTCCCGATCGCCCGGGGGCGGGCGGCGGCCGGGACCTCGGCGAGGAGGAGTGAGAGCGACGCGGGGACCATCATCCCCGCCCCGCACGCCTGCACCACGCGCGCCGCGATGAGCGCTCCCACCCCGGGCGCCAGTCCGCAGAGCAGGGAACCGGCGCTGAAGGTGACGAGCCCGGCGACGAGCATGCGCCGGCGCCCGATGAGATCCGCCCAGCGCCCGGCCGGCACGAGCACGGCGGCGAAGACGATCGTGTAGCCGTTGAGCACCCAGGAGAGCGAGCTCAGGCTCGTGCCCCGGTACTCGCGCCCGATGTACGGAAAGGCGAGGTTGACGATGAACAGGTCGAGGCTCGACATGAACACGGCGAGGGAGAGGACGCCGATTATCGCGCTGACCTGGCGGGGGGAATGGGGTGCGCTGGGCGCCTCGACGCGCGGCGCATGGGCATCAGAGGTCATGGCGGTCTCCCCCCGGTAACGTAAGTACGAAATCTGGATGCACTCGCCGCGAACGGTATCACGAACACGACGAGTCCATCCAAAACTCAGACGCACTGCGCTATAGTCACCGCATGCCCGACCAGCCACGCGTCTGCTCGATAGCCCGCACGCTCGAGATCGTCGGCGAGAAGTGGGCGCTGCTCGCCGTACGCGAGGTCTTCCTCGGCACCCGGCGCTTCGACGAGATGGTCAAGAGCACCGGGGCGCCGCGCGACACGCTCGCCGCGCGCCTGAAGACCCTGGTCGCCGGCGGGATCCTCGAACGGCGCCAGTATTCCGAGCACCCGGCGCGCTACGAATACCGGCTGACCGAAGCCGGACGCGAGCTCTATCCGGTGATCATGACCCTGATGAACTGGGGCGACCGGCACCTGGCGGGACCGGACGGACCGCCGAGAGTGTTCGAGCACAGCTGCGGCCACCGGCTCGAGCCCAAGCTCGTGTGCGAGGCGTGCGGGGAGCGCGTCGACCCCCGCGACACCAGGCCGGTCGCCACCGCGTAAGGCGAGCCCGGTAGCCCCGGGGCGCGTCCGAAGGCAAACTACCGCGCCATGGGCCACGCGGAGATCGTCATTGCCGGGCTCCTCATCGCCGTCGCAGGTCTCAGCTCGCTCGCGCGGCGGATCTCGCTCCCCTATCCGATCGTCCTCGTCGTGGGCGGGGCGCTCTTCGGCTTCGTCCCCGGCGTGCCGACGGTCACGCTCAATCCCAACGTCGTCCTCGTCGTCTTCCTGCCCCCGCTGGTGTACGGCGCGGCGTTCTTCGCGAACTTGGGCGACATGCGCGCGAACCTTCGCGGCCTCACCCTGAGCTCCATCGGTCTCGTGCTTGTAACCATGGTCCTTGTGGCCGTGGTCGCGCACGGCCTCGTGCAGGGGCTGCCGTGGGCGGCGGCCTTCGCGCTTGGCGCCGTGGTCTCGCCCACGGACCCGATGGCCGCCGCCACGATCATGCGCCGCCTCCAGGTTCCCCGCCGGGTGATCAGTGCGGTCGAGGGCGAGGGCCTGTTCAACGACGCGACAGCGCTCGTCGCCTACAAGGTGGCGGTCGCGGCGGTGATCGGCGGGGGCTTCTCGCTCTTCGACGCGGGCGGGAGATTCATCGCCAGTGCGGCCGGCGG
>DATCEM010000181.1:0-6306 GCA_036510175.1 Solirubrobacteraceae bacterium
CTGCTCGCGCGGATCGCCCCGGCGGGCGACGTCTACCAGGCGGGCACGCTGTCCGGGAACCCGCTCGCCGTCGCGGCGGGCCTCGCGACGCTCCGCCTGCTCGACGAGGCCGCGTACGCGCGGCTGGCGGCACTGACCGACCGGCTCGCCGACGGCCTGGCCGATGCGGCAGCGGCCGCCGGGAGATCGGTTCGAGTCCAGTCGGTGCCCGGGCTCTTGACCCTGTTCTTCACCGCCACCGCCGTGACCGATTACGGCGACGCCACGGGATGCGATGTGGACGCCTACGGTGCCTGGTGCCGCGGGCTCCTCGCGCGCGGCGTCTACCCGCCACCGTCGCAGTTCGAGGCCTGGTTCCCGTCGCTCGCGCTCACCGAGGAGGACGTCGAGTTCGTGCTCGCCGCAGCGAGCCAGGCGTTCGTGGATGCCGCGCCGGAGGGATCGGCGTGATCGCGCCTACGCACGCCAGCACCACTCTCGCCGCCACACTGCGGGCCGAGGGCGGGACCATCGCCGAGCTGACGAGTGACCAGGAACCGGTCCCGGCGTCCTCGGAGCCCGCTCGGCTGGCGGCCGCCGGCCCTCGCGCCCGCGGCTTCGAGGCGGAGTACGAGATCCTCGTCGAGATGATCTTTGAGGGCTGCCGGCTGCACTACGGGCCGCAGCGCGTGGTGCGCACCGAGGACCAGGACCTGGCGCTGCTCGTCGGCGACCAGCTCTATGCCATGGGCCTGGCCCGACTCGCGCGAATCGGCGACCTGGCGGCGATCGGTGAGCTCGCGGATGTGATCTCACTTGTCGCCCAGGCCCATGTCGCCCGCGCACCGGACCTCGCCGACGCCGTGTGGATGGCCGGCGCGGTGGCGATCGGCTGGGGCGCCGACGAACGCCACGCGCAGGCCAAGGAGCTGGCGCGGACCCAGGACCCGGGCGCTGCGGCGGCGCTGAGAAGCGCGGCGGAGAACCGGAGCCGCGCGACGGCGATTCCCGGGCCGCGTTAGAGGCTAGTGACGCACGCCTCGTTCTTGACGATAGGCTTCCCGACCCTGTTCAATTCGCCGCCTCCGCGAAACGTATTTATTCGTGTCCGACAAACATAAAGAGAACCTCTCGAAGTACACCGTCGACTTGAACATGCCGGGCGCGTTCGAGGGGGAGACGGTCACGCGCCGGCGGTTCATGAACGTCACGGTGCAGGGGCTCGGCGGCATCGCGGCCGCCGCCTTCACGCTTCCGGCGCTCGGCTTCGCCATCGGCCCGGTGCTCAGCCGAGAGCCCTTCGCGTGGCAGATCATCGGTAAGCCCGACGACTTCCAGCCGCTCGTCTATTCGCTCCGGGTGGTCACGCTGGTGCCGAACGTCGGCGAGGCGGGCAAGAGCACCGCCTACATCCGCATGCGCGACCCGGCGATCGACACCGAGCCCGAGGATGAGTTCAACCAGGTCATCGCGCTCACCTCGCGGTGCTCGCACCTCGGGTGTCCGGTGCGCTGGGTGGAGTCGGCGGCCCGCTTCCTCTGTCCGTGCCACGGCGGGATCTACGACTTCCGCGGAATCCGCGTCGCCGGCCCGCCAGTGCGCCCGCTGAACCGCTTCTACACGCTGATCCGTAACGGCTATGTCTATATCGGGCCGATGTACTCGGTCAACACTGAGCTCAGGCGCTTCTCGAACCGCGACCCTGGCCAGCCGGTCGACGGGATCGGTCAGTACCTCTACCCCGAGCGCGGCTCGACCTCGATCCGCCCGCCCACCACCAACCTTCCCCTGCCCCCGCCCGGGATCCCCGCGGGCTAGTGGTGCTCTAGATGCCCAAGCTACCAACCCCCCCGATCCCCAAAGCGCTGCTGCCCAAGCCGAAGCGGCCCGGCGAGAACGGCAACGGCAACGGCAACGGCAAGGTCTCGCCGGCGGAGGCCGCCCAGGAAGCGGGGATCACCGTCGTCGACTGGATCGACGAGCGCACATCGCTCTCCGGCGGTATCCGCTGGATGCTCTTCCGCAAGGTGCCGCGCGGGGTCAACTGGTTCTACACGCTCGGCTCGGCGACGATGTTCGCCTTCCTCAATCAGGCCGTAACCGGCGTCTTCCTCGCGATGTTCTATCGCCCGGACGCCACCGGCGGCGCCTACGAGTCGATGCGCTACATCGTCGATGACGCCTTCCTCGGCCAGTTCGTGCGCGGGATGCACAAGTGGGGGGCATCGGTGATGGTCATCCTCATCTTCCTCCACATGGGGCGGGTGTTCTTCTTCGGCGCCTACAAGTATCCGCGCGAGATGACATGGATCATCGGCGTCGTTCTCCTGATCCTCACCCTGGCCATGTCGTTCACCGGCTACCTGCTGCCGTTCGACGATCGGGCCTATTGGGCCACCATCGTCGGCGTGAACATCAACGGGACGGCTCCGTTCCTAGGACCGTACCTCTCGGACTTCCTGCGCGCCGGGCCGGAGTTCGGGGCGACGACGCTGTCGAGGTTCTACGCCATCCACATGCTCCTCCTGCCGGCACTGATCATGGCCCTGATCGGCGCCCACCTCTACCTGGTCTCGAAGCTCGGGATCTCGGCTCCACCGTGGATCAAGTCCCACGAAGAGCCCGAGCTCGACGTCGCGGAAGTGTGAGGGACGCGTGAACCAGGCAGAGAAGGAGGCCTACCTCCGCGAGTACTCGACCCTGAAGAACGAGGGCAAGCCGTTCTTCCCGTACATCGTGGCCAAGGACTCGGCGATGGCGGTGATCGTCATGCTCGTGATCCTCTTCTTCGCCCTCGTCTTCGGGGCCGAGCTGCTGCCCAAGGCCAACCCGACGACGACGCAGTACGTGCCCCGTCCCGATTGGTACTTCTTCTTCCTCTTCGAGGTTCTGCGGGCGATCAAGCCGCCGGTGTGGACGCAGTTCGCCACGCTCGGCGTGCCCACGGTGGCCATGGTCCTGTTGTTCCTGCTCCCGTTCTACGACCGCAGCCCCGAGCGGCGGATCGAGCGCCGTCCCGTCGCCCTGACGGCCGGGATGCTGACGATCCTGGCGATGGCTTATCTGACCTATATCGGAGCCAACGCGGGCTCGATCAACACGGCCGATCTGAAGCCTCCCAAGACCCTGAGCCCGGCCCAGGCAGCGGTGTTCAGAGCGGGCGCGGTGGTGGTCGGCCAATCCGGATGCTTGGCCTGTCACCGGATCGGCGTCGACAACCCGGGGAGCGGCGTCGGTCCCGCGCTCACCCACATCGGCAGCGTTCTCGCGCCCGCGGCGATCGCCTCCACGCTGATCGACGCGACGCCACCGATGCCCCCGTTCAAGAGCCTCGAGCAGCAGAATCCCACCAAGTTCAAGGACCTCGTCGCGTTCTTGAGCGACCTGCAGTAGCTCGTACGGCCGCCGTGGCGCCGAGTCTGCCTGCGCCCGCGGACGACACCCCGGGCACCTTGGAAGAGACTCAGGTGAGGGCGATGTTCGATCGCATCGCCGGGCTCTACGATCGGATGAACACGGTCATGACGGCCGGCCTGCACCACGGCTGGCGCCGCCGGGCGGCCGATCTCGCCTCGCTCGCGCCAGGGGATCGAGCGCTCGATGTGGCGACGGGTACCGGCGACCTGGCCCTGGAGCTGGCCGGCCGGGTGGCTCCGGGCGGGGAGGTCGTCGCCAGCGACTTCTCCGAGCGTATGCTCGAAATCGCCCGCGCCAAGGCCGCGGTCCGTGGCGCACCCGCGCGCTTGCGCTTCGAGACCGCGAACGCCCTCGCGCTTCCGTACGCCGACGATGAGTTCGACGCCGCCACGGTCGGCTTCGGCGCCCGCAATTTCTCAGATCTCGAGCAAGGACTCCGCGAGATGGCTCGGGTCGTCCGTCCCGGCGGCCGGGTCGTCGTGCTCGAGCTGACTACGCCGCAGCGGCCACCGCTGTCGACCTTCTTTC
Source organism: Solirubrobacteraceae bacterium (assembly GCA_036510175.1). Taxonomy (GTDB): domain Bacteria; phylum Actinomycetota; class Thermoleophilia; order Solirubrobacterales; family Solirubrobacteraceae; genus Palsa-465. The sequence goes on from DATCEM010000181.1 coordinate 3,925, forward strand.
GCTTCTGGTTCGACCGGGCGATCCCCGTGATCGGGCGTCTGGCCGGCAATTCCGAGGCCTACGACTATCTTCCGAGCTCGGTCCGGCGCTTTCCCGGCCCCCCGGCCCTGGCCGCGGTGATGAGCGATTCCGGTCTCAGCGAGATCCGTTACCTCCTGACCGCGGGAGGGATCATCGCCCTCCATGTCGGCGTCGTCGGCGCGGTAGCTGGCGGGAGGAGCCCCGAGTGAGCGCCGTCCAGACCGTGCTCGACGCCGGAGGCGAGGGTGTGACCAGGATGATGGAGCGCCTCGAGCAGCGGATGGCGGCTATCACCTCGGGATACGGGCCCGACCTCGTCCGTCATGCGGGCGAGACGATCGCCGCCGGCGGCAAGCGCCTGCGCCCCCTCCTCGTGTTCCTCGTCGCCGGCGTGCCCCCACCCGAGACCGATGGTCTCGTGCGGGCGGCGGTCGCGGTCGAGCTCGTGCACAGCGCGAGCCTGGTCCACGACGACGTGCTCGACCGGGCGGCGCTGCGGCGCGGCAGGCCAAGCGTGATGGCGGCGGGAGGCCGGGAGAAGGCGACGGCCACCGGCGACCTGCTCTTCGCGCGTGCCTTCGCCGAGCTCGCGGGGGGTGGCTCCGCGGACGCCGTACGGTCGCTGTCGCGCGCCAGCTCGGCACTCGCGCGCGGTGAGCTCATGCAGCGCGCCGATGCCTGGAGCGCCGAGGTGTCCTCAGCCCGGTATCTCGAGCGCTGCCGGCTGAAGACGGGCGTCCTCTTCCGTGCCGCCTGCGAGCTCGGCGCGATCGAAGGCGGTGGCGCCGTCGACGCACTGGGCTCCTTCGGAGAGCACATCGGCATCGCCTTCCAGATCCTCGACGACGTCCTCGACATCACCGGTCCGCCCGAGCGCACGGGCAAGCCCCAGGGCACCGATCTCCTCGACGGGACGGTGACGCTGCCGTTGATCATCGCGCGCGACCGCGATTCCGAGCTCGCGGCGCTCGACCTGCGCGACGTACGCACGCCGGCGCAGGCGGTGGACGTGTGCCAACGGCTCGCGGCCACGGGGGCGCTGCCGGTCGCTCGCGACCAGGCCCTCGAGCTCGTCGCCGAAGCGAAGGGAATGCTCCCGCCGCTTGCACGGCGTCAGCTGGAGGTGCTCAAGCTCGTCGCCGACGGCGTGGTCGAGCGGTACAGCTAAGCGCGGCTAGAAATCCTCGGGGAGGATCAGGTCGGCGCGTAGCGCCGCGGAGAAGCGGTCAACCTCGGTGGTCATGTTTGCGTAGGTGAGCCGCTTGAGGTCTTCGAGGATGTCCTGCACTCCGGTCTCGAGCATGTCCTCGAACTGCTCGATCTGCTGCTGGTCGTAGACGCCCCCGCCTTCCCATTCGCAGTTCGGGCAGTACAGCTCGAGCTGCCACTGACTTGCTCCGGCTTCGGCCCACGAGGTCGGCTGCACGAGGTGCGACTGGCACTCGGGACAGATCTGTAGTCCGTCCTGCTGCCGATCGAGTTGGTCGGCGAAGCGGACCACGTCGATCTTGCGTCCACTGGGGAGGACGATGCGACGGACTGAGTGTTGGTGAGGTTCGTGTGCCATGGTCGTCGTTGGAATCAGACTCTTCATCGGCTCACGGGGAGCGTGACTTGAGTCCCTCAGTCACCAGAAGTACGCATTGACCGCTACTCTGTGAGCAGAGCCATTGGGAGTGCATGAATCAAGTTGAGCAATCCAGAGAACCTCTTAATCGTCCTTCTAATCGTGGTCGTCCTCTTCGGCGCGAAGCGTCTGCCAGGACTCGGTCGCGGGCTGGGCCAGGGGATGCGCGAATTCAAGGAAGGGATCACCGGGGGGTCCAAGCCCGAGGACGACGACGAGATCCCGACGATCTCGAGCGCGAGCGCTGCACCGGAGACGACTCCGGAACGCGCGCCCGAGCCGGCCGACGCCGGCACTGAGCGCCGCGCGTAGCGCACCGCGCCGACGGTCACCATGGCTAGGAAGCTGCGGCCCATCGGGCATGAAGACCGGCTGAGCGTCGTCGACCATCTGGACGAGCTGCGGTCGCGGTTGATCGTCTGCTCGATCGCGCTCGTGATCGCCTTCGGCTTCGCCTTCTGGCAGAACGCTCCGCTGATCAGCCTCCTGAACAAGTCCGTCCCCTTCAAGTCCGCGACCACCTCACAACAGCGCGCGCAGGTCAATCAGCGCGGTGACGTCTTGCAGGCGGTCAAGGACCTCGGCGGGCTCGTGACCTCGACGAACCTGTCGGCTGCCGACCGCGCGGACGTCGCCGGGGCCGTGAAGTACTTCCGCAAGTTCGCCCGCGCGCTGCCGACCAAGGTCGAGAAGGAGAAGCCGATCACCATCGGCGTGGCCGAGCCGTTCACGAC
>DATCEM010000182.1:0-2089 GCA_036510175.1 Solirubrobacteraceae bacterium
TTTCGCCCGTCGTTTTCGACCGACCGGACGAGTCCCTCGTCCTCGAGCTGCGAGAGCGCCGGATATACCGATCCCGGGCTGGGGTGCCAGATGCCGTCGGAGCGCTGTTCGAGCTCCTGCATGATCGCGTACCCGTTCCGCGGCTCCTCCGCCAGCAGGAGCAGGATCGCAGTGCGGATATCGCCGCGCCGCGCCTTGCCATGGCGTCCGCGGAACCCGCCGCGCGGTCCGCCGAGGCCGAACGGCTCTCCCCATGGACCGCCGCGGTGCGCGCGCGGATCGCCGCCGTGCAGCATCAGCGCTGCGTGCATCCCCTTGTGTCGCCGCCCAAATCCCGGCTTCTCCTGCGCGTAGTTGTAACAGGTCATAGTCATACTCCTATGTGTCGTGTACTAACTCAGGAGCATCACGATATATCGCGTTCTTCACCTTGTCAACAGCGCCGCGAGCGACTCCACGAGCGCGGCGCCGTCCAGGTCCTCGTCTTGGGCGACGAGCAGCCGTTCCGCGGCTTGCCGGCCCCCGACCGCGCTCAGGCCGCGATTTCCGTACTCATTCACAAAGTCGGCGAGCGCCCCTGCGCGACGGTTTCGCAGCCGCCGTCCTCGCAGGTCCAAGCCCGCGCGATGCGCGTCAAGGACGGTCGCGAGCTCGTCGATGCCGGCAGGCGGCGCCGTCGCACTGACGAGCAGGGCCGGCGTCTCACCGGCGCCCGCCACGCGCAGGGCAGCCTGTACGTCGGCGAGCGTCGCGAGCGCCGGCGCACCGATGTCCGCCTTGGTCACGACGAGAACGTTGGGCACCTCCATCAGCCCGGACTTGAGGAACTGCAGCGAGTCTCCGGCGGCGGGCTGGATCACCACGACGACGGTGTCGGCGAGCTCGGCGACCTCGGTCTCTGACTGCCCGACGCCGACCGTCTCGACGACGACGAGGTCGAACGCGACGGCGAGCACCTGGGCGGCAGCGCGGGTCGCCGGGGCGAGCCCCCCGGTGCGCTCGCCGGCTGCCATCGAGCGGATGAAGCGCGCCGGTCCGCCGGTCAAGGAACCGGCGATCCTGATGCGGTCGCCGAGTAGCGCCCCGCCGGTGCGCTTCGACGACGGGTCCACGGCGAGCACCGCGACGGCACGCTCGTGCCCGCGCCAGAGCGCAACGAGAGCACCCAGCAGGGTCGACTTACCAACCCCCGGCGCGCCCGTCAGCCCAACGATGTGACCGGGAGCGTCCGCGCCGAGCGCGCGCGGCGAGAGCGCGGCGAGGAGAGCTCGCGAGTGCTCGCCCTCCTCCTCGAGTAGGTCGAGCACTGCCGGAGCTGCCGCGAGGTCACGAGCCCGCAATCGCGCCGCCAGCTCGGCAACGCTGTCGGGCGCGCGCTTGCCGCTCATCGAACGCGATTGTAGTTTTGAGAGGTGACTGCCACCGAAATCCGCCCGATTGACGTGCACCATCTCGAGCGACCCCACGTGATCTGCGCCTGGCTCGTCGGCGACGTGCTGATCGACCCGGGTCCGGCGTCGAGCATTCCAACGCTCCTGGAGGGTCTCGGCGAGCTGCGCCCGCGCGCCATCGCCCTCACCCACATCCACCTCGACCACGGCGGCGCGACCGGTTCGCTCTGCCGTCTGTGGCCTGAGGTCGAGGTCTGGGTCCACGAGCGCGGTGCTCCGCACATGATCGATCCCTCACGGCTGCTCGCCAGCGCCACTCAGCTATACGGCGACGCCATGGACCGCCTCTGGGGCGAGGTTCTGCCCGTTCCGTCCGAGCGCGTGACCGCGCTCGCCGGCGGCGAGCGCCTCGGCGAGCTCGAGGTGGCCTACACCCCGGGCCACGCCTCACACCACGTCTGCTACCGCCATGCGGAGTCCGCCACGGCCTTCGTCGGCGACCTCGCCGGCGTTCGGATCGAGCCGCTCGAATACGTCCTCGCGCCAACGCCGCCGCCAGATATCAACGTCGAGGCCTGGCACGCCTCGGTCGCGACGGTCAGGGCCTGGCAGCCGGCGCGCCTCGCACTCACCCATTTTGGCGCGGTCTCAGACCCGCAGGGCTCCCTCGACCGGCTCGAGGCCGAGCTCGACCGCTG
>DATCEM010000183.1:0-2945 GCA_036510175.1 Solirubrobacteraceae bacterium
CTGGACGCCTTACGGGGGCGAGGTGCTGCTCATCGAGGCGCAAACGATGGCGGGCAAGGGATCGCTGACGCTCACCGGGCAGCTCGGCGACGTGATGAAGGAATCGGCGCAGGCCGCGCTGTCGTTCGCGCGCGCGCACGCGCTGGCGTTGGGCCTCTCCAGTGAGTTCTACGCGGGCCGCGAGATCCACATCCACGTGCCGGCGGGCGGCGTCCCCAAGGACGGACCCTCGGCCGGGGTCACCATGGCCTGCGCGCTGGTCTCGCTCATCTCCGGGATCCCCGTCCGCCATGAGGTGGCGATGACCGGCGAGCTCACGCTGCGGGGCAAGGTGCTCCCGATCGGTGGCCTCAAAGAGAAGCTGCTGGCCGCGGCGCGGGTCGGCATGACCACCGTGATCATTCCCTACGCCAACGCGCCCGAGCTGTCCGAGATTCCGGCCTACATCACCAGCAAGCTGGTGGTGCGGCCGGTGCGGACGATGGACGAGGTTTTGGAGATCGCGCTGGCGCGTCCGCTGGGCGGTCCCAAGAAAGAGCCCCGCCCGGCAACCAAGACCGAACGAGCCCGCGATCGTCGCAAGGTCTCGTCGCGCCCCGGCATGGCGTGAGCGAGCGTGGGAGGGCTCTGCCCCTCCCATGGGCCCCCCCCGGGAGGTATGCGCACGCGGATCTGCTAATTGGGCGGTGTCTTCGGCCGGCAAAGCCGGCCTGCGATCTATGGCAGCTTCCTCAGCGCAGGAGCGCGATGGCGGCGATCAGGGGTTGGTCGCCGGTGACGACCGGCGGCGGGCTGATGCCGGTGGAGGTCGCGTCTGCTTGGAGGCGGCGGTCGAAGAGGTGGGAGGGGTTCACGTTGCCGAGCGCGGCGAGCATCGTTTGGCGCAGCGTCGGGTGCTTGAGCTCGAGGTCGGCCAGCAGCGCCTTCATGCGTTTGCGCTGGGCCTCGTCCTGCGAGCCGCACAGCTTGCAGGGCAGGATCGGGAAGCCGCGCGCCTCGGCCAGCGCGGCCAGGTCGGCCTCGGCGGCATAGGCCAGCGGGCGGATGACCACGAAGCGCCCGTCGTCGGTCGTGAGGCGCGGCGGCATCGAGGCCAGCTTGCCGCCGAAGAACAGGTTCAGCAGCAGCGTCTCGAGCGCGTCTTCGCGGTGATGACCGAGCGCGATCTTGTTGCAGCCGAGCTCGCCCGCGGCCCGGTACAGGATCCCGCGCCGCAGCCGCGAGCAGAGCGAGCAGTAGGTCTTCCCCTCCGGGATCTTGTCCACCACGATGTCGTAGGTGTTCTCGTGTAGGATTTTGTACGGCACGCCCTCCGCCGCGAGCCAGGCCTCGAGCGGCGCGCCGTCGTAGCCGGGCTGACCCTGGTCGAGGTGCACGGCGATGAGGTCGAACGCCACCGGTGCGCGGGCTTGCAGGTCGCGGAGCAAGACCAGCAGGCCATAGCTGTCTTTGCCTCCAGACATGGCCACCAAGATCCGATCTCCGTCCTCGATGAGGTGGTGATGGCCGATGGCACGGCCCATGTCGCGGAGAAGTCGGCGTTCGAGGTCCATGGTGGGTTCGCCGGGCATGCTACCTTCATCTGAGGGTGTCGGGGAGAGCCTCGCATCCCGTTAACCCGGATCGCGGTCCGCAAGGACGGGTCATCGGGGTCATCGGGGTCGGAGCGTCGAGATTTCGGGGCCAGCATGTCGAAGTCAGCCAGCGACAAGCAGAACAAACGTCGCCCGCGCGGCTGGCGGCTGGCGGTCGGTGGCTCGTTGGCCATGCACGGCTGCCTGCTGGCGGCGCTGTTCTGTTTCAGCCGCTGGCGCAGCGGCGGGCTGAACGAGACGGCGGACGGGACCGAGCCGAGTTGGTCCGTCGTCGACCTGGTGCCCGGCCCGCCGCCGGTCGAGAGCGCGGGGACCGAGCTGTCCGACCCGCCGCTGACCCGTGACGACGCCCCGCGCGCCCGCCCTTGGGACGCCCACGAGGGGGAACGCGACAATCCCGTCGCCCGGACCACCGCCCCGGCCAACGCCGACGGGCGCGATCGGCGCGCGCCGGCGCCCGACCGTGGCTCGGCAGGCGGCGCACCGCTGGCGGCCGCCTATCGGCTCGATCGCTCGACGCTCCGCTCGCGTTTGACCGACGGCGCCGCCGAGGCACAGCCCGCGCGTTTACGGACCGCCAGCCACCGGGCCTCGCCGCAAGCGATCCGTGAGGAGCCGGTGGTCGGCAGCGGGGATTCGGTGCGGACGGTGACCCCGACCCATCTTGCGTCGCCGGTTCCGTCGCCCGCCAGCCCGGCCGAGGTTTTGGGTGGCGCACCGTCGGGCGCGGCCCCGGCCGAGCCGTCGGTGGCGCACCCCGAGACGCCGCCGGCGCCCGCGCTCGGTCGCCTCGATTCGAAGAGCGCGTCCGAGCACTCGGTGGGTCCGCTCGACGCCGAGGCGGGCGTGCGTCGCTTCGATATCCAGCGCCCGGGCCGCGCCGCCGACGATCAAACGCAGCGCGCCGCCTCCGATGAGCGCCATCCGGGGTTGACGGATTTCTCGCGGGCCGCGGCGCCGCGGGTGGTCGCGTCGGACGATGGTCGTGGACCGGGATCGGCGCCGGGCGCGGTGGCGCGCCCCTCGGCCGGTCTGGCGCCGGCAGAGCTGGGCGCGCGCGCGCCGCAAGCCACCGGTCCCCTGGTCGACGAGCGCACTTTGGATCGCCGCTATCAGCGCTACATTCAGGAGGTATCGCAGCGGGTGCGCCGGATTCGCGAGTTCCCGAGGGCGCTGGCGTTGCGCCTCGAGCAGGGGGAGACGATCGTGCAGTTCGTGGTGGGGATCGACGGGCGTCTCGGGGAGGGGCCGCGGGTGATGAAGTCTTCGGGCTTCGAGGAGTTCGACGCGGCCGCCGTGCGCGCGGTTCGCCGGGCGGCGCCGTTTCCCCCCATGCCGGATCCCGGATCC
>DATCEM010000184.1:0-3055 GCA_036510175.1 Solirubrobacteraceae bacterium
CCAAGATACGCCCGCTTGAGATCCTCGCTCGCGAGCAGGTCCTTGGCGGTGCCCGAGAGGACGATCTCCCCGGTCGAGAGCACGTAGCCGCGGTCGGCGATGGAGAGGGCCATGGTTGCGTTCTGCTCGACCATGAGGATGGCGACGCCGGACTCGTGGACCTCCTTGATGATGCGGAAGTTCTGCTGCACGAGCGCGGGCGAGAGGCCCATCGAGGGCTCGTCCATGAGGAGCAGGCGGGGGCGGGACATGAGCGCGCGCCCCATCGCCACCATCTGCTGCTCGCCCCCCGAGAGCGTTCCCGCGAGCTGGTCGCGACGCTCGTGGAGCCTGGGGAAGAGGGTGTGGACGCGCTCGAAATCCTCGTCGAGGTTCTCGCCGCGGCGGAGCACGGCGCCGAGCTCGAGGTTCTCGCGCACGGTCATCTGCCCGAACAGCCGGCGGTTCTCGGGAACGATGGCCAGGCCCCGGGAGATCCGCGTCGGCACGTCGAAGCCGTTGACCACCTCGCCGTCGATGAGCACGCGCCCCGAGCGCGGGCGCACGATCCCGAGCACCGTCTTCAGTGTCGTCGACTTGCCCGAAGCGTTGCCGCCGAGCAGGGACACGAGCTCGCCCGCGCCGACCTGGAGAGAGACCCCCTCGAGGATGCGCATCTGACCGTAGTAGGTGGTGACCTCCTCGAGGCTCAGGAGCATGGTCACTCCTCGGCCAGCGCCTCGGGGTCGCGGCCCAGGTAGGCCTCGACCACCGCCGGATGGGTGGCCACCGACTGGTAGCTCCCCTCGGCGATCTTGACGCCGTGGTCGAGGGCGATTACACGGTCGGAGATCCCCTCGACGACGTGCATGTCGTGCTCGATGACGAGGATCGCCAGCCCGAGCTCGTCGCGCAGCCGGCCGATGAGCTCGGTCACCTCGTGGGTCTCGTTGGGGTTCATCCCGGCGGCCGGCTCGTCGAGGAGGAGCAGCCGGGGCCGGGTGGCGAGCGCGCGCGCGATCTCGAGGCGCCGGCGATTGGCGTAGGAGAGCACGTAGGCGGGCTGGTCCCAGCGGTAGCCCATAAGCCGCTGGCCGAAGAACGACAGGACCTCTTCGGCGAGCGCGTCGACCTCGCGCTCCTCGCGCCGCGCCCGCGGCAGGCGGAGGATCGACTCGATGGGCGTGGCCCTGGTCTTCCCGTAGGTCGCCGACTTGACGTTCTCCTTCACCGACATGTTGAGGAAGAGGCGCAGGCTCTGGAAGGTGCGAGCGATCCCCAGGCGGGTGATCTTGTACGGGCGCTGGCCGGTGATCGACTCGCCACCGAGCCGCACGTCGCCGCCGGTCGGCTCGTAGATGCCGGTGATCACGTTGAACACCGTCGACTTCCCGGCGCCGTTGGGGCCGATCACGCTGACGATCTCGCGCTCCTGCACGTTCAGGTCGAGCTCGGAGATCGCCCGCAGGCCGCCGAAGGACAGGGACAGGCCGTCGAGCTCGAGGAGGGAGGAGTCTCCCGCGGGGCGTCCGGAGCTCACTGCTGAACCGTCTCCACCCGGCGCGTCCCCAGCAGCCCTTGGGGCCGTGCCGCCATGGTCACGATGAGGATCGCCCCGATCATGATCTGGGTGGTGATCGCCGGGTTGACGATGAGGCGCGACTCCCAGCAGCACGCGGCGATGTACACGGTGGGGATCACCGCGAGCAGACGGCGGGTGCCGTGCAGGCGCACCACGACCACGAGCGCGCAGATGAGCACCACGTAGAGGACGTTGCCGTAGGTGGCGGGGCTCCCGGGAACGATCACGTAGTCGCGCACCGCCGACCCGATCCACCCGCTCGATCCCGGGCCGCCGGCGACGGCGGCCGAGGAGATCGCCCCGGCGATGGCGTGCGCGGCGAAGCCGAAGGCGATCACGCCGGCGAGCACCGCGCCGAGCCGCCGCCACGGGCGGATGCGTACCACGAGGGCGATGAGGATCAGGCCGTAGAAGAGATAGCCGGCGTCGTTCGGGCTCGAGAGGAGCTGCTCGCCGATCGTCACCACGAGCCCGCCGAGGATCGCCCCGGCGATGCTCCCGACGCCGCCGAGGACGAGACAGGCGTAGATGAGAATGAGGATGTTCGCGGTGAAGTTCGTCGGGAACACGGTGTCCTGCTGGGCGGCGAACACGGTGCCGGCGAGCGCGCCGACGATCGCGCCGAAGGAGAAGGCCATGACCTTGAGCTTGTTGACGGGAATGGTCATCGCCGAGGCGGCGAGCGGGTCGTCGCGCAGCGCGCGGCAGGCCCTCCCGGTGCGGGAGACATCGAGCTGGTGGAGGATCCCCGCGAGCACGACGACCATGATCAGGGCGAGGTAGTAGAAGCCGAGTGGGCTCTCGACGTGGCCTCCGAAGCTGTGCAGGGAATCGAGGCCGAACAGGCCGTTGACCCCGCCCAGGGTGCCCGCATCGACGTTGTTGACCACCTCCATGAACGCCTGCCCGACGAACAGGGTGACGATCGCCAGATAGTCGTCGGTGAGCCGCAGCGCGATCAGGCCGATCACCACCCCGACCGCTCCGGCGGCGAGGAGGACGATGGGGATCGACTCGATCGCCGGGAGGTGGGTCCCCCCCGTGCCGCCCGACCCCGTCGCGGTCGAGGAGAGCACCGCGTAGCCGTAAGCGCCGAAGCCGAAGAAGGCGATGTAGCTCAGGTCGAGCAGGCCCGCCCAGCCAACGGCGATGTTTAGCCCGAGCGCGAGCATCGCGTAGAGCAGGCTGTTGAAGGCGACGGTCTGGACGTTGACGTTGCTCAGAAGCTGGCCGGCGATCAGTCCGACGAGGGCGAGGAGGGCGAGCCGCTGCCACCAACCGAGGCGAGCGTCAGCGAGCGCGGGGAGCTTGCGCCAGCCCGGGCCGTCATCGCGCCGTCCCCCGCTCTGGGCCACCCATTCGTCTACGCCGATGCGAGCCATGGTCCCTAGACCTTCTGGAGCGGCGGTCGTCCGAAGATGCCCTGGGGGCGGATGAGCATCGTCGCGATGAGGATCCCGAAGACGATCAGGTCCGAGTACTTGGTCGAGATGT
>DATCEM010000185.1:0-6573 GCA_036510175.1 Solirubrobacteraceae bacterium
GTCAACTACTGGGAGATCTGGAACGAGCCCAACGAGGCGGGCTGGCTGACGCCGCAGTGGCGCCAGGTATCCGCAAAGCGGGCGGGCCATAAGCCGGCCAAGGTCTGGGTCGAGTCATCGCCGCTCGTCTATCGCCGTCTGCTCGACGCCGCCTGGAGCGCCCTCGCCGGCACCGGTCACGGTGCGGACACGATCCTTGTCGGTGACACCTCGGCCAAGGGAGCCTCCCGCCGGGGGGTGCTCTCCGCCATGCCACCGATTACCTTCTTGCGCGCCCTGTATTGCGTGGGTAACGCCGGGCATCCACTCACCGGGCAGCGCGCGGCCGAGCTCGCCTGCCCCACCAACGGCAGCACGAGCGCGTTCACCGCTGAGCACCCGGGACTTATCGGCGCCACCGGATACTCCGACCACCCGTACTCCTTCACCGAGCCGCCCAACGAGCTGAGCGCCAACTCCACGTGGGCGACCCTCGCCGAGCTCCCCCGCTTCGAGCGCACCATCGACGGCATCTTCGCCACCTACGGGAGGCCGATGCCCGGCGGCGTCCCTCTCTACCTCACCGAGTACGGCTATAAGAGCAATCCGCCGAACCCCTACGTCAAGACCACCCCAGCCGAGCAGGCTGCGTACATCAACGAGGGCGAGTACATGGCCTGGCGCGATCCCTACGTGCGCGCGCTCGCCCAGTTCGAGCTCGTCGACGCGGGCCCGCAGGCCGGCGAGCCGGTGGGCAGCCCCGCTTACTGGGGGACGTTCCAGACGGGCCTCATGACCCTGAACGGCGTACCCAAACCCGCGTACTACGCCTACCGGATCCCGATCTGGGTTCCCCGTGCCCGGACCGGTCCCCAGGTCACCGTATGGGGGCAGCTGCGCCCGGCCGATCGCGCCGCGCCCCAGCTCGCGTCGATCGAGTACGAGCCGGTGGGAGCGAGCAGCTTCACGACCCTCGAGCAGGTCCAGTCCACCGAGCCACAGGGTTTCATCCTCGCGAGCGTCGGGGTCACGCGGCCGGGCTTGATGCGCCTCGCGTGGTCTGACCCCGCCAACGGTCAGGTCTACCACAGCCGGATGGTGCGCATTCGCTGAGCGTGGCGCCGCGGCCCCCACCTACGCCGCGCCGCCGGCGCTCCCAGCCGCCGCCCCCGGACCCGCCGCAGCGTGCAGGAGGTTGCGGACCTCGCGCAGGGCCACCGGCAGCGTCGTCACGTCGTAGACCCGGGTCGCCCTGATGTCGCCGAGCATCGCTCGGCTGCGCTCGACGGCGGCGGCGTTGGCCTCCATCCAGGCGTCGAGCTCGACGGAGGCCATGACGCCCTGCGTCAGCGCGCGATGCAGGCTGTAGAGATCGTCGCGGAGCGCCGAGCGGGCGAGCGCCTGCCACCGGCTGGTGCGCGGGAGCTCGGCAATCCGGTCGCGCAGCCAGTTGAGCTCCAGGCGCCCGCCGAGCCGGAAGTACACGCCGGTCACGGCGTCGAGGTCGCGGTCGGTCGCCGCGGCCACCTCGACGATGTCGAGCGCCGGGAACACCGAGGGCATCCCGGCGACGCGGCCGGCGAGCTCGCGCGGGACGCCCGCGCCTTCGAGCTTCTCCCGCTTGGCGTGCCACAGATCGCGATCGCCCTCGTCGAGGAGGTCGGGCAGCGAGGCTGCAACCATCGCTATCCCGGGGGCGAACTGCGCCACCGTCGCCGCGATGTCGATCGACCGCTGACGGGCGCGGACGAGCCAGCGCGTCGAGCGCTCCACGAGGCGCCGGGCATCGATGAGCATGTCGAGCTGGATACGGGCTTCGACGCGGTTGTCGAGGGCCTCGACCTGCTCCCAGAAGTCGTGCATACCGTAGACCTCGCGGGCGACTGCGTAGGCGCGCGCGAGCGTCGCTGCCGGGGCCCCGGTCTCCTCGTGCAGACGGAAGGCGAAGGTGATCCCCGCCCGGTCGACGAGCTCGTTGGCGACCACGGTGGCGATGATCTCCCGCCGCAGCCGATGGGTGCGCATCTGCGCCCCGAAGCGCTCGCCCAGGGGCGCGGGGAAGTAGCGCTCGAGATCGTGGGCGAGGTGCGGGTCCTCGGGGAGATTCGACTCGAGCAGGTCGGCGTAGAGGTGGATCTTGCAGTAGGCCATGATCACCGCGAGCTCGGGCGCGACGAAGCCCGCGTGGTCATGCCGGCGCTCACCGATCGTCTCGTCGCTGGGCAGGAACTCGAGCTCTCGGTTGAGGTTGGCGTTCTGCTCGAGGTGGCGGACGAGCCGCTGATGGACGTCGACCATCGAGGCCGCCTGAGCGACCGCGAGACTCATCGCCTGCGTCTGCGTGTAGCTCCCATGGAACACCCGCTCGCCGACGGCATCGGTCATCGCGTGCAGCAGCTCGTTGCGCTCCTCCTCGGTCATGGCTCCCGCGGCCACGGCGGCGTCGAGGAGGATCTTGATGTTCACCTCGTGGTCTGAGCAATTGACTCCGGCGACGTTGTCGATCGCGTCGGTATTGATGCGCCCGCCGCTCAGCGCGTACTCGATCCGCCCGCGCTGGGTGAACCCGAGGTTGCCGCCCTCGCCGACGACGCGGCAGCGCAGCGCGCCGGCGTCGACCCGGACGGCGTCGTTGGTCTTGTCGCCGACATCGCCGTGGGTCTCTTGCGACGCCTTCACATAGGTGCCGATGCCGCCGTTCCACAGCAGGTCGACGTTGGCGCACAGGAGCTCGCGAATGAGCTCGCTGGGGGCCAGCTCCTCGGCGTCGATCCCCAGCGCCGCGCGGACCTCGGCGGAGATGGGTATCGACTTCGCTGTGCGAGCGAAGACGCCGCCGCCGGGTGAGATCACCGCCCCGCTGTAATCGCTCCACGATGAGCGCGGGAGCGCGAACAGCCGCTCACGCTCGGCGAAGCTGGCCTCCGGGTCGGGGTCGGGGTCGAGAAAGATGTGAGCGTGGTTGAAGGCGGCCAGGAGCTTGATGTGGCGCGAGAGGAGCATTCCGTTCCCGAACACGTCGCCCGACATGTCGCCGATGCCCACCGTGGTGAAGTCGTCGCGCTGCGTGTCGATCCCCAGCTCGCGGAAGTGTCGCTTCACCGACTCCCAGGCGCCACGGGCGGCGATGCCCATGCGCTTGTGGTCGTAGCCGTGCGAGCCACCCGAGGCGAACGCGTCGCCGAGCCAGAAGCCGTACTCGGCGGAGACCGCGTTGGCGATGTCGGAGAAGGTGGCGGTCCCCTTGTCGGCAGCGACCACGAGGTAGGGATCGTCGTCGTCATAGCGGATCACATCGGGCGGGGGAAGGACCTCATCATCAACGATGTTGTCGGTCAGATCGAGCAGGCCGGCGAGGAAGGTCTGGTAGCAGGCGATTACCTCCTGCTGGAGCGCTTCGCGGCCGCCGTCGGCCGGCGGGCGCTTGACGACGAAGCCGCCCTTGGAGCCAACGGGAACGATCAACGCGTTCTTGACCATCTGCGCCTTCATCAGCCCGAGGATCTCGGTGCGGAAGTCCTCACGCCGGTCCGACCAGCGCAGCCCGCCGCGGGCCACCCTCCCACCGCGCAGATGCACGCCCTCGACCCTGGGTGAATAGACGAAGATCTCGAACTGCGGACGGGGCAGGGGCACGATCGGGATCGACGACGGATCGAGCTTGAAGGAGAGGAAGGTCCTCGGGGCGCCGTCGTCTCCCACGAGGAAGTGGTTCGTTCGCACCACGGCGCACACCACCGACATGAAGCTGCGCAGGATCCGGTCCTCGTCGAGACTCGCGACGGCGTCGACCGCCTGCTCGATCGCCCCGGCGAGCAGCTCGGCGGCGTCGTTGTCGCGGCGGGCCGGATCGAACCGCGCCTCGAAGAGCTCGACGAGGAGCCTGGCGATCGCCGGATGGTCGAGCAGAGTGCGTTCGATGTACTGATCCGAGAAGGCGATCCCCGTTTGGCGCAGGTACTTCTCGACCGCCCGGAGCACGATGATCTCACGTCCCGTGAGGTGCGCGCCGAGCACGAGCGCGCCGAGACCGTCGTTCTCCAGCTCGCCCCGGTACGCGCCGAGGAACGCCTCCTGGAAGAGTCCGCGCACATGCTCGTCGTCGAAGCTCCCGTCGCCGCCACAGGTCAGCCCGAAGTCGTAGATCCACGCGGTCGATCCATCACTCCTGGTGATCGAGTACGGCCGCTCGTCGGTGACGCGGGCCCCCATGTGCTCGAACGTGGGGAGAACGTCGGAGAGGGTTATCCCCGCGGCGCTGAAGAGCTTGCAACGAACGGCGCCGTGAGGTGCCTCGAGCGGGCGGTAGATGCTCATGAGCAGACCCTCGCCCGCCGCCAGCTCCTCGAGCCGACGGATATCCGCCACGGCCGAACGAGCTGACCAGTCGGAGCGGTAAGCGGGCAGGAAGGCGGCCCGGTAGCGCCGGAAGAGCTGCGTCCCCAGCTCCTCGCCCGCTTCCTCGACGAGAGCGTCGCGGAGATCGTCGCGCCAAGACCTGATCGCCTGCTGCAGCAGCGCCTCGAGCTCCTCCAGGTCGGGCTGCGCCGGCGGCTCGCCGTCGCACCAGAGCACGTAGTGAACGCGGACGAGGACCGATTCGGAGATGTACAGGCTCCAGTCGAGGCGGGTCGCGCCGAACGCCTCCTTGAGGATCGCCCCCACGACCTCCCGATTCTCGGTGTTGAAGCGGTCGCGAGGGATGAACACCAGGCACGAGAGGAAACGGTCGTAGGCGTCGCGCCGCACCAGCAGCTTCAACCGCTGGCGCTCGCCGAGCCCGAGGATCCCCATCGCGGCCTCGAAGAGCTCGTCGGTGGTGATCTGGAACAACGAATCCCGCGGGTAGACCTCCATGATCGCGACGAGCGCCTTGGCGTCGTGACTGCCGGGCGGGAAGGCGGCGCGCGCCAGGACTTCCTCGACCTTGCGGCGGACGATGGGGACCGCCCGCGGGTTCTCGCTGTAGGCAACCGTGGTGTAGAGGCCGAGGAACCGCCGCTCGCCCGTGACCTCGCCGTCTGGCCCGAATCTCTTGATCCCGATGTAGTCGAGATGCGCCGGGCGGTGCACGGTGGCGATCGCATTCGCCTTGGTGAGAACGAGCAGCTGGGGCTCCCGGGCGAGCGCCCGCGCCTTCGGTGGCAGCGCGCTGAAAACGCGACCCCGCGAACTCCCAAGGCCCCCCCGGTCGCGCAGGATGCCGAGCCCCGTCCCGGGGATCAGCCGCAGCCCGACCTCACCACCCCCACCGACCTCGCCACCCCCACCGACCTCACCACCCCCACCGACCTCACCACCCCCAGGACGTTCGCCGCCAGGCGAACTCCCAAGGGCGCGAAGCGCCCCAAGCTCGTATTCGCGATAACCGAGGAACGTGAAGTTCCGGTCCTCGATCCAGGCGAGAAAGGCCCTGGCCTCCTCCACCTCCTCGGCGGCGATCGGCGGCGGTGCCGCTGCGAGCTCGGCGGCGATGGCCTGCGCGCGCGCACGCATGGGCTGCCAGTCCTCGACCGCCGCGCGCACCTGCCCGAGTATGCGCTCGATCCCCTGGGCCAGGGCGGCGAGCCGATCGGGATCGGTCTCCCGGTCCACCTCGACGTGGGTAAAGGACTCAGGCGTAGCGTCGGGCGCCTCGGCTCCCGGGACCAGGGTTTGCACGAGCGCTCCCGCGGCGTCGCGGCGCACGCGGATCACCGGATGGATGAGCAGGTGGATGCCGTAGCCCAGCCGGGCGAGCTCCATGGCGATCGAGTCGACGACGAACGGCATGTCGTCGCAGATGATCTCGACCACGGTGTGCGTCGATTGCCAGCCGTCACGCTCGAAGTCCGGGTTATAGACGCGGACCTTCGTTGCCTGGGCGACGCGAAGCTGCGCGAGCTTCCACTGCGCCATCGCCGCCCCGTAAAGATCGATCGAGGTCCTGCCGAGGAGGTCCTCCGGAGGGACCCAGTGGTAGTACTGGCGAACGAACGCCTCACAGTCGTCGGCCTGGCCGGGCGCGAGTCGTTCTTGGATGCGTGTGCAGACCGACTCGATCAGGTCGGTCTCGAAATTCGCCGTCTTCACCACCATCTGCGCGCACCGCCTTCCGTGTCCACCCTCCCCCCGCAGCGATGCGGGGCCGCCGGGCGCGATCGCAGCCTACTCCGCGCCCGTCAAACATTCGCGGATTGGGAGCGAACTTTCGCGGGCCTGGAAGGCTACGCGGTGCGGGTCCGCGCGATGAGCACCATGAGCACGCCGTAGACGATCGCGATCGCGCCGATGATGAGGACGAGCCAGCCGATGAAGTTGATCTTCGACGTGGCGGTCAGGGTCACCCAATGGCGTCGCTGCTTCTCGAGCACGGGGATCACGTCCCCGCTGAAGTAAGCGGCGAGCTTGGGGACGCTGTTGATCGGATGGCCCTGGAAGTCGGTGGCGCCGGCAGTGCCCGGCACGTGGTTCCACCCGGTCGCCACCGGCTGGGTGTTGACGACGGTCTGAACGAGGGCCGGGATCTTCGAGAGCGCCGACCCCAGCGTCGCCGTCAGGTTCGGGAGCTCGGACGACACCGCGGTGATGGGGATCGCCTCGAGGATCGCCGTC
>DATCEM010000186.1:0-10299 GCA_036510175.1 Solirubrobacteraceae bacterium
CTCGGCGTTCGAGCTGGCGACCGACCCGACGACGACGCCGAAGGCCAGCATCCCCATGATCGACACCGCGGCGGCGCGCGGGGAAGGCATCGAGCGCGAGCTCATGGCCGAGGCGCAGGCCACCCCCGCCGGCTCTTCCTCGCCCGCCCCCAGGGCCTCGAGGTCGCCGTGCGCGAGCATTGTGCGAATCCGCTCGGCGATCGCCTGCGGCAGTCCACCGCGTCGCGCTCCGCACTCGACGCAGTAGCGTTGGTCGTGCGCCAGCGGCGCCATGCACTCTGCGCATCGCGGGGTGCCCGACAGGGCAGTGCACTCGTCGTCGGGGACGCCGTTCATCTCGGGCGCTCCAGTTTTGCGCCCGGCAGCCCCCGAGGTGTGAAGATCCGGAGGCGCAGGGGCTGCGCGGCGGCCTGCGAAGTCCAGCTTCGGAGGCGCGGATTTACAGGTTTTTCACAACGGCAGCCCGATCGGCGGGGACACTAGCGGCGCACGGAATGGACGGGACCACGACCACCACGAGCGGCGGGGCCGGCGAGGAGCAGTGGGTGGCCGACGCCCCCACCACCGAGCAGCCGCAGCTCCTGGCCACCGCCGTCGGCGACCAGTGCGCCGCCTGCCGAGCTCGGCTCGCGGGCGACCAGCGCTACTGCGTCGAGTGCGGCTAGCGTCGGGGCAAGCCGCGATATGCGATGCCCGGATCCGGAGCGAGCTCGAGCTCGCACGCGGCGAGGAGTGGTTCGCGCAGGCAGCGCCGATCCTTGACGGGAAGCGGGGCGCTGATCGGCGGCATCGGCGTGCTCTTGATCGCCATGGGCGTCGGCGTGCTCATCGGGCGCACGAGCAATAGCGCGAGCCCGCGCACCGGCGGCGTGCAGGTCGTCACCGTCGCCGGCGGGGCGGCGGGGGCGGCCGCGAGCACGACGCCCACGACGAGCAGCACCCCTGCGAGCACGGCGGCCAAGCCCGGCTCCAAGTCCTCGATTTCGGCTTCGAAGTCGAAGGGCAAGGGCGCTGCGGCGGCGCTTGCCACCAAGCTCCCGGCGAAAGCGAAGGTGATCCCCAAGAACCTGAAGTCGAAGGTGGCCAAGGTCGGCGGAGCGTGCAGCGGCGGCCCCGGCTGCCACGGCGGCAAGTTCACGGGCGGCTTCTTCGGTCCGTGAGCAGAGCTTCGATCATTCAGCGCGCTCGCGAGACGATGCGTGACGGGTTCGCCGGCGCGGTGCGTGCGGACGCGCCCCGCCGCGCCCGGCGCGAGCAGACCGACTCGGTGCCGGCATCGGAGCTGCCGGCACCAACGGCCCCGGCCGGAACGGTCGACCTCGAACGTCGGCGCGATACGCTCACCGCCCGCTTCGTCGAGCTTCAGTGGGATCTCGGCGGGCTCGTGTATGAGATGGCGATCCGCAACCGCATCCGCGTCGACATCCTCGTGCAGCGCGCCGCCGTCCTCCAGGACACCGACGCCGAGCTCGGCGAGGTCGAGCGGATCCTGCGCATGGAGCAGACCGGCACCGCCGGAACCTGCGCCTCGTGCGGGGCGCCGCACTCGAGCGGCGCGGCGTACTGCTGGCAGTGCGGGCAGCCGATCCTCGAGCAGGTGCCGAGCGAGTCGATCTTCGCGCCCGGCGTTAGCCGAAGCGGCCGGTGACGTAGTCGCGCGTCCGCTGATCGGCGGGTCGCATGAAGATCGCCTCGGTGTCGTCGTACTCGATCAGCGTTCCCACGCGGTTCTCATCGAGGCTGAAGAAGGCAGTGCGGTCGGCGACACGCGCGGCCTGCTGCATGTTGTGGGTGACGATGACGAGCGTGTAGCGCGGCTTGAGCTCGTGCATCAGCTCCTCGATCGAGAGGGTGGAGATCGGGTCGAGCGCCGATGCCGGCTCGTCGAGGAGGAGCACGTCGGGCTCGACGGCGATCGCGCGCGCGATGCACAGCCGCTGCTGCTGTCCGCCCGAGAGACCGAGGGCGGGGTCGCGCAGGCGATCCTTGACCTCGTCCCACAGCGCGGCGTCGCGCAGCGCGCGCTCGACGCGCTCGTCGAGGTTCTCCTTCATGCCGAGGTTGCGCGGGGCCCAGGCGATGTTGTCGTAGATCGACTTGGGGAACGGGTTGGGCTTCTGGAATACCATCCCGATCCGGCGGCGCACCTCGATCCGGTTGACCCCGGCGCCGTAGATGTCGTGGCCGTGATAGAGGACCTTGCCCTCGATCCGGAACGACGGCACCGAGTCGTTCATCCGATTGAGGCTGCGCAGGAAGGTTGTCTTACCGCAGCCCGAGGGCCCGATCAGGGCGGTGACCAGGTTGCGGTAGATCTTCATGGTGAACGGAGCGAGCGCCTGCTTGGTCCCGTAGGAGACCGTCACGCCGCGGACGTCGAACACCGAAGCGCGGTTGATGACCTGCTCCGCCACGCCGCCCAGCTCGGGCGCAGGCGCCCGCTGGGGCGTCGTCGCACTCTGAATGCGCACCCGCGGACTGACCGTCTCTGTCCCTGAGCCCAGGCCGCCGCCCCCGGATGTCATAGGCCCAGTCTAGAGCGGTTACGGGCCAGGAAGATCCGCGCGCCGACATTGGCGGCGAGGATGAGCGCCATGAGGACGAAGGCCGTGCCCCAGGCCTGCTTGATGGCGGCGGGGACCCCGAGCGCGAGGTCGTTAAAGATCGTCAGCGGCATCGTCGCCATCCCGTGCAAGGGGTTGAGGTGCACGGTGTTCCCGATGATCAGGCTGTCGAGGATGACCAGCGGCGCCGACTCGCCCGCAGCCCTCGCCGCCGCGAGGATCGTCGCCGTGACGATCCCGCCCAGGGCCGAGGGAAGGATGACGCCGACCACCGCCTGCCACCGGCTCACGCCCAGCGCGTCCGCAGCCTCGCGCAGGGTGCCGGGGACGAGCAACAGCACCTGGTGGCTCGAGCGCGCGATCAGCGGCAGCATGATGATGGCCAGGGCCAGCGAGGCCGCATATCCCGACTCCTCGTGCGTACCGAGGACGATCAGGCCATAGATCATCAGGGCCACGACGACCGTGGGCAGGCCGTTCATGAGATCAAGCGCCATCCTCACCACGCGGCCCGAGCGGCGTCCGGCGTACTCGGTGAGGAAGATCGCGACGAGGACTCCCAGGGGCATGGCGATCGCCGTGGCGATCGCCACGATGATGATGCTCCCGACGATCGCGGGGGCGATGCCCCCCGTTCCGAGGTTGACGAGATTGGGATCTGTGGTGAGGAAGCCGAAGCTGATGACGCTTAGGCCCTCCTTCGCCACCTCGTAGACGACGAGAGAGAACAGGGCGACGGCGAGCAGGGCCGCCGCGGTCGCGGCTCCCTGCAGCACCCGACTCACCGCGGCTCGACGGCGCAGGTTTCCCGTGGCGGTCAGCGGAGCGGCGGGATCGGGCGCCGAGCCCTCCGGAGCATCGTCCGCGGGCAGAGCGCTCGGGTCAGACGGAGCGCTCATCGAACGAGCATCGTCTGCTCGCCGCCGAGGCGACGAGCGATCGCCTGGGCGATCAGGTTGGTCAGGACGCCGAGCACGAGGAGGATCAGGGCCAGATAGAAGAGAGAGGCCAGGTGGAGCCTGTTGTCGAGGCTCTCGATCTCGTCGATGATGCGAGACGCGGCGGTCGTGCCGGGCGCGAACACCGAGCCGTGGAGAGTGCTCCCGCCGCCGATCACCTCGGCCACCGCGACCGCCTCCCCAAGCGCACGTCCCAGCCCGAGCAGGGCGGCGGCGATGACGCCCGAGGTGGTCGTCGGGAGGATTACGCCGCGGATGACCTCCCAGCGGGTGGCGCCGAGCGCCGCCGCACCGTCCTGGAGATCTCGGGGGACGGCGAGGAAGAGATCGCGACTGAGCGAGGCGATGATCGGTACCACCATGATCGTGAGCACGAGCCCGGCCGTGAACACCGATAGGCCCGTCGTCTGCTGAGCGCCGAAGATCGGGAGGAAGCCGAAGGCTCCGTGGAGGAAGGGCTCGAAGTGCTTCTGCACGAAGGGCGCGAGGACGATCACCCCCCACAGCCCGAGGATGACGCTGGGGATGGCGGCGAGCATCTCGACCAGCGGTCCCACGAGCGTGCGCACCCAGCTCGGCGCGAGCATGCTGAGAAAGAGCCCGATGGCGATCCCCAGTGGCGTCGCGAGCGCGAGGGCCATGAACGAGGTGATGAGCGTGGCGGCGAGCATCTCGCCCGCGCCGAAGATGAACAGGTTGGGCTTCCAGGCGCTGTGCCACACAAAGGGCAGGCCGAAGCGGGAGATCGACGGGCTCGCCCCGCTGATCACCTGATAGATGACCTCGGCGATGACCACCACGACGACCAGGGCGGCAAAGCCGCAGAGGCCGATGAGCACGCCGTCCCCGACGCCGCTCCCCCGCTTCGTTACCCCACGCCCGCCCGGGCGACCTGGTCTAACCGTGACCGACACTGCGCGGCAGCCTAAACGAACTCCTTCCCGCCCCGCCGGCCAAAACACCTCTTCACAGAATAATGAATTCCCAGTGACAAGTGGGTAACAAGTCGCGCCGGGGGGAGGCGCCATGCTACGAGCGCGCTCGAGATGAGCGCTCACCGCGTTGCCGCTTTCGATGCTACGGCCGGGTCGACACGTGCGGCTCTCACTCCGCTCCGAAAGGAATTTCACTTTGCACTGCAAGAGATTGGTTTGTCTGAGCGCAGCGGCAATCGTCGCGTTCATGGCGACCGGCGTGGCCTCCGCCAGTGCTGCGTCGCTGTCGGGCGCCGGTTCGACCCTGGTGCAGCCACTCGAGGCATTATGGGCGTCGGGTTACCAGAGCTCGACCGGCACCTCCATCAGCTACGCCGGCGTCGGATCCGGAACGGGGATCTCCGACATCACCGCAGGGCTCGTGGACTTCGGAGCGTCGGATGCGCCGCTGAGCGCAGCGCAGCAGGGCCAATGTCCGAACTGTGTGCAGATGCCGTGGGCGTTATCGGCGACCGCTGTCGGATTTCACCTCAACGGCATCGGCAGCCTCGACCTGTCGGGCAAGGTGCTCGCCGAGATCTACCTCGGGCAGATCACGAAGTGGAACAACTCGGCGATCAAAGCGCTGAACAAGAAGACCAAGCTGCCCAACCGGAAGATCACCGTTATCTACCGCAGCGACGGCTCGGGTGACACCTACGCCTTTACCAACTACCTCTACCACGTGAGTAGCGCGTGGGCGGGTAAGGTCGGCCCCCCCGCGACGACAGTCAGTTTCCCCACCGGGGTTCAGGGCAAGGGCAACGCCGGCGTGACCTCGATCCTCGCCAACACCAACGGCGGGATCGCCTACGTCGCCGCCTCGTACCTGATCCAGCAGGGCGGGCTGGGCGCCATAGCGGTCGAGAACGCCGCGGGTAAGTTCACCTATCCGAACCTGAAGAACATCTCCGCCGCTGCGGCAGCATTCACGTCGGTCCCCTCGAACAACGCGATCTCGATCGTCGATCCCCCGAAGAGGGCCAAGCTCGCATACCCGATCTCGACGTACACCTACGTGATCGTGCCCAAGAACACGGGCAAGGCGGCCCTGCTCCAGGGGTGGATTCGTTACGCCCTGACCACTGGCCAGGCGTTCGGCGCGAAGCTCGACTTCGCGCCGCTCCCCTCCGCGGTGGTCACCGCCGCGAGCAACACGCTGAACTCACTGAGCTAGTCGATGTGCACCGGCCCCGGTACGGCGTCGCGTCGTACCGGGGTCGGCCGGTTCAGCCGCGCCCACCCCGCGGTCAGTTGCGGTTTCCCCGCCCGTAGAGCAGGACGTACCCCCGCCGCAGCAGCCGGGTGCGTGCCGCCTTATAGGGGAACATGAAGAGCTCGCGCTTCAGGGCCAGGCGGGTCACGAGCAGCGACTGCACCTTGCAGTACTTGCGGATCCCGTTTGCCCCGTGCCGGGTGCCGATACCCGAGCTCTTCCAGCCGCCCATCGGGAGGTTGAGCGCGGTGTAGTTGACCTGGGCGTCGTTGACGCACACGACGCCCGCCTCGATCCGCCGCGCGAGCACCTCACCCCGCTCGATGTCCCTCGTCCACACGCTCGCCTGCAGGCCGTACGGCGAGTCGTTGGCCAGCCTGACCGCGTCCTCGACGCTCGGGACCTTCATGATCGGGAGCGTAGGGCCGAACGTCTCCTCGGTCATGCACTTCATCGAGTGATCGACGTCGACGAGCACGGTCGGCTCGTAGAAGCGCCCGGCTCCCGCGCGGACGTGACCACCCGTGAGCACCTTGGCCCCCTTCTCGACGGCATCGCGAACATGATCGTCGACGATGTCGATCTGCGGTGGGAAGATCACCGCGCCGATGTCGACGGTTCCCGGGCCGCCGTCGGGACCGCCTTGGCGCAGGACGCGGATGTTATCGGTGACGCGCGTGACGAACTCGTCGTATACGGGCGCCTCGACGTAGACGCGCTCGATCGAGATGCACACCTGCCCGGCGTTGTTCATCGAGTAGAACGAAGCGGCGTTGGCGGCGCGCTCGACGTCGGCGTCGGCGCAGACGATCATCGGGTCCTTGCCCCCGAGCTCGAGGTAGCAGGGGATCAGCGCCTCGGCCGCCGCCTTGGCCACCTTCCTGCCCGTCGTCGTCGATCCGGTGAACATCAGGCAGTCGACCGCGCCGATCAACGCGGCTCCCGTCTTCCCGTCACCGGTCGCGACCTGGAAGACGCCGTCGGGAATCGCGCACTGGCCGAGCATCTCCTCCATGAGCAGCGAGCTCAGCGGTGTCACCTCGCTCGGCTTGAGGACCACGCTGTTGCCGGCCATGAGCGCGGGGATGCAGTCGCCGAAGGAATTGGTGATCGGGTAGTTCCATGGTCCGATGACTCCCACCACGCCGATCGGCGCGTAGCGGACGACGAGCTTCTTGCCCACCGTGGCCGGGTTGGACCACGACGCCACCCGCTCATCGGCGAGGTACTTCGGTCCCTGCTTGGGCCAGAACCCCAGCGCCGCCACCGTGATCCCGAGATCCGCGAGCTGCACATCCTCGACCGTCTTGCCCGTCTCCGAGGTGACGACGTCGATCACCCGGTCGGCGTTGTCGAGCATCCACTTCTGCGCTCGGCGGAACACCCGTCCCCGTCCCTCGAACCCCAGCGCCGCCCAGGCGGGCTGCGCCGCGCGAGCCCGCGCGACAATCTCCCCGATCTCGCTCTCCCCGAGCGTGGGAACGGTCGTGATCAGCTCCCCGGTGGCCGGATTCTCGACCGGGATGCTCGCCGACGTCGCGCCACCGTTGCTCTGCGCCCGACCGCGCTGCTCGACGCTCGCCATCCTGTCTCCGTTCTGCCGCTCTGCTTGGGGTGACTCCTAGGCTACCTCAGGGGTAGCTGGGGGGCGGGGGTGGGGTCTGGGGGGGCGGCCCGGATGTCCGGGGCTACCCCACGTGCACCGCAGCGAGCAGCGCGGATCCGCCAAGGGAACCGGCGCCAGCCGATTACACCACCGCCCTACGCCGGATCGAGGGCGATCGATTCGATCTTCGGGGGGTCGACCGGGCGGTCCTGGGGACCGGTGGGGACACCCTCGATCGCGTCGACGGCGTCCATGCCCTCCGTCACCTGCCCGAACACGGTGTGCTTACCGTCGAGCCAGGGGGCCGCGTCGGTGGTAACGATGAAGAACTGCGAGCCGTTGGTGTTCGGGCCGGAGTTGGCCATCGCCAACGCGCCCCGCACGATCTTGTGATCGTTGAACTCGTCCTCGAACGTGTATCCCGGACCGCCGGTACCGCGCCCCTCCGGGCAGCCGGTCTGGACCATGAAATCAGGAATCACCCGGTGAAAGATGATCTCGTTGTAGAAGCCCTTATCGACGAGCTCGCGGAAGTTGGCGACGGTCATCGGCGCGTCTTCATCAAAGAGCTCAAAGACGACCGTGCCATGGGTGGTGTTCACAGTGGCTTTAGTGTTCATAGCCCAGAGCCTACCCAACGAGCCCGATCGTAAGCTCATCGACAATATGCGCTCCAGAATCTGCGCGAGCTTCGGCCCAGCACCCGCGTCGGCCCTTAGCGCTCAGAGTGCCGGCGCGGGCGTCCGGCTCGCGCCAGTTGCATGCCGTGCCAACTCCGAGGCCACCAGCACCTCGAGCGGCATGCGCCTGGCGCGAGACGTGACATCGAGCCGGCCCGACCGCGCCTGGCGCGAGACGTGACGTCGAGCCGGCTCTAACCAGGCGCTAGCGCCGAGCCGCCGCGGCCGTCGTATTGCTCGCCGTCTGAACCGCGTTGATGTTGCTCGACACGGTGACCGTCGGGCTGGTCCCGCCCGTGAACTCGCGGGTGCACGCGACACCGGTGGTGATGCTGTTGGCGCTCGAGGGCGCCGTGACCTCGAGCGGGATCGCGTTCGTCTGCGCGTAGCCGCTGGCGCCGATCTCGGTGGTCCAGCTCCTGGTCTGTACCGCCGTCGTCGCCGGGCCGGCGGCGAGCGTGCAGTCGATCTCGACCTGCTGGCCGGCCGACGCGTTCGTGATGTGGACGTAGGGATTGGCCGTCACCAGGTAGGACGAGCCGCCGGGCAGGGGCTCGCTGGCGACCGCGGTGGCGGTCGTGCCCGCCGGGACGGTCACGGCGGTGGCCGAGCTCGCGTCGTACTCGAGCCCCGGTGCCGTGCCGCAGGCGACCGCTCCCGTGGTGGTGACCGAGGTGACGGCGCCGGTCGTGCAGGTGCCGGTCACGCGAGCCTGAACCTGGCTCGTCTTGATCTGCGTGGTGCCGACCGCGCCGTTCTCCATCTTCCTCGGGCCGACCGCGCCGAAGGCGAGCTTGAAGTTGCCGACCGAGCCGTTGAGGATCTTATGGTTGGTCACCGAGGCGTTGCGCAGCTGGGCGGTGCCGACGCTGTTCGAGGGCAGGTAGGTCGCGGCGTATCCGACCCCGCCGAGCGATGCGAACAGAGCCAAGAGCGCGACGACCATCGATGGTGATGGACGCCGGCGAAGGCGTGGAAGATGCATAAAGGAGCCTCCTGTCGTTGGGACCCGACCCAGACCTCGAACACGGAGTCGAGCGGGAAGTCGCGCCCGGTGCCGCGAGCGCTTACACCGACTTGACGCGCGCGCTCAGGTGCGCGCGAGCTCGAGCCGCAACGGCTGGCCGCGTACTTCGGTGCCGTTGACCCGCTCGACCACGCGGTCGGCGTCCTGCTCGGGGACCTCGACGAAGGCGAACCGTTCGAGCATGCGGACGTTTCGTACCGCCTCTCCGTCGAGCCCGGTGGCCGAGGTGATCGCGTGGATTATGTCCGAAGGCTCGAGACCTCCGGCGCGCCCGCCGGAAACGATCAGCTTGCGCAGGGGCGCGTCGCCGTTGGGCACATCCCGCGGCTTGGAGTGGCGGCGGGGTGGCGGCTTGACCGCCGTCGGCGCGACGTGGGCATCCTTGACCCAGGGCGAGAGCTTGACGCCGGCGTGTTGCTCGATCGCGGCGATCTCGCGTTGCTGCCGGGGCTCGTAGAAGGTGATCGCGCGCCCGCTGCGCCCCACCCGGCCGGTCCGTCCGATCCGGTGCACGTAGACGTCGGGTGAGGTCGGGACGTCGAAGTTGACGACATGGGATATCCCGGTGATGTCGAGGCCGCGCGAGGCGACGTCGGTAGCGATGAGCAGGGGCAGGCGCCCCTCCTTGAAGGAGATCATCACCCCGTCGCGCGCTCCCTGGGTCATGTCGCCGTGGATCGCCTTCACATTCCAGCCGCGGTCGCGCAGCGTCCGGTAGAGCTGATCACAGCGGATCTTCGTGCGCACGAAGACCAGCGCCTGGTCGGGCCGCTCGGCCTCGAGCACGCGAACGAGCGCGTCGGGCTTCTCGCGGGCCGGGACCTCGAGCGCGAACTGCTCGACGGTGTCGACGGTCAGCGTCGCCGTCTTCACCTTGATGGTGATCGGGTTGTAGAGGTACTGATCCGCGAGCCGGCGGATCTCCGGCGGCATCGTCGCGGAGAAGAGCGCCGTCTGGCGGCTCGACGGGGTCAGCGAGATGATCCGCTCGACGTCCTCGAGGAATCCCAGGTCGAGCATCTCATCCGCCTCGTCGAGTACCACGAAGCGGGTCGAGTGCAACATCAGCGAATGGCGTGAGATCAGGTCCTTGACCCGCCCGACGGTTCCCACCACCACGTGCCCCCCGGCCCGCAGCTGGGCCTGCTGGGTGCGGATCGGGGCGCCGCCGAACACCGCTACCACGTCGATGCCCTTGCGGCTGCCGTAGGCACGCAGGGCCTGGGTGACCTGGATGCAGAGCTCGCGCGTCGGCGTCAGGACCAGCCCCTGG
>DATCEM010000187.1:0-5700 GCA_036510175.1 Solirubrobacteraceae bacterium
GACGGGTCGCCGACCGCGAGCGCGGAGATCTACGACGCGTCGAGCAACACGTGGACCCCGGCCGCGCCGATGGAGTACGCGCGGGCGGGTGCGAGCGCGGTGGCGCAGCCGGACGGGACGGTGTGGCTAATCGGCGGTGGCGAATACGTGGGCTCGGAGATCTATGACCCGGTGGCGGACTCTTGGTCGTCTGCCTACTTTTCCCTGGACATGGTTGGCGGGGTGGCCGTTGCGGCGAGCGACGGGCAGGCGTTTCTCGCGGGCGGCTTCGATCCGGACGCGTTGAGCCTCCTCTCCAGCTGGGGGCTAGCGAGCCCGACGGGTTATGGAGAATTCACCAGCTATGAACTCGAGCCTCCGTCGTATGAGTCGGCGGCGGCGGCGCTCCCCTATGGAGAGGTGCTCATCGCCGGCGGCTCGCTGTCCGAGTCAGATCCGTCTCCCTCGACGAGCGCAGAGCTGTACGGTTTCGATGGCACGGGGGTGGGGTCGGTGGCGCCGATGAGCACCGCGCGTTACGGAGCCGTCGCGGCACCGCTACCCGACGGCGACGTTCTGGTGGCGGGGGGCGAGGGCGGCTCGGGGCCGCTGGCCAGTGTTGAGGCGTTCTCGCCGCCGACGGTCGTCAACACCTCACCTCCGCAGATCGAGGACGGCTTCGGAGGAATCGGCTCGACTGCGATCCACATCGGAGACATGATCTTCATGACGGCTGGGAGCTGGAACGTCCAATATGCGCCGGGGGAGACAGAGTCCACGCAATGGCAGCGGTGCACCTCCTCGTGCCAAGACGTGAGTCCGGATTCGTCGGGCCCGATCGGCGGCTACCTGGTGACTGCTGCTGATGCCGGGGCGATGATTCGGGCCGTCGACACCGTCACCTACCAAGGCGTGAGCGTGTCAGCGGTCTCGAACGAGATCGGCCCGGTTCCTCAGCCGGGGATCCACCTCCCTTCCGGGATGCTGCAGTCCATGCTCCCCGAGCTTGCCAACGGAAGCCTGCCTGCCCTCGAGCTCCCGGTGCAGCGTGACCTGACCAGCGGCGTGGCCGAGGTCTCCTACCGGGTGTGGGATCCGACCGGCGCCGGCTATCCCGCGCTCACCCCGGTCACTGGCACCCTGCAGTTCGACCCCGGTCAGTCGATCGCGATGATCGATGTCCCGCTGACCGTGAACGGCGCCCCGATCCTGCCCGCCGAGGTCGACGTCCAGCTCTACAACGCGTCACCGCTCAGCCTGGTCGCCCCCTCAGAGGAAACCGTGGACATCCGGAATCCCGACGACCCGCTCTACGTGCGCAATCCTGCCAATCCGCTCGGCCTGCCCACGACGCCTCCGGCGGGGAACCCGCTCGGGGGTGCCAAATTCTTCGCCGACTACTTCCAGAGCCTGCCGGGACGTACGGCGCTGGCCTGGAGCGCGGGCTATCCGTCGCAGGCGGCGAAGGTCGAGGTGATCGCGCGTGAGCCGAACACCGAGCGTTTCGGGGCTTGGAACGGTCTCGACCCGGCATCCGGTGTCTCCAAATATCTCGACCGTGCGGCGTCGGAGGAGCCGGGGACGGTGCCGCTGCTCTCAACTTACCGCGTGGTTGATGGGCATTGCGGTCACTACTCTGATCCGCTGGCCGAGCAGATCGCCTACCAGGACTGGATCACCGGCTTGGCACAGGGAATCGGGACGCATCCTGCGGTGCTGTTCTTGGAGATGGATTCGCTGATCACGACCGGTTGTCTCTCGCCCGCGGGAGTGACGGTGCGGATGAACGAGCTGCGCCACGCGATCAACGTCCTCTCGAATGATCCCCATCTGGTGGTCTACCTTGATGCGGGCGCGGCCGATGCGCTTCCGGCGCGCCGCGCCGCGAGTCTGCTGCGGCGCGCGGGTATCGCGAAGATCCAGGGGTTCTTCTTGAACTCGACCCATTTCGATTGGACAAAGCGGGAGATCGCGTACGGCGAGAAGATCTCCCGCCTCATCGGCGGTAAGCACTTCGTCATCAATACGGCGGAGAACGGTCAGGGGCCGTTACGTCCCCGCAATCCCGCCAAGGAGGGCAACGAGGTGCTGTGCGACCCGCCGGGGCGTGGCCTGGGCCCCCTCCCCACGGCGCACACGGGCTATCGCAACGTCGACGCCTTCGCGTGGATCGCCAACCCCGGCGTGTCCGGCGGCGCATGTGAGCCGGGCGCTCCGCCGTCGGGGGTGTTCTGGCCCGAGCTCGCGCTACAGCTCGTCCGCCACGAGAACTTCCGCGTCAGGTAAGGGGCGGGGCCGGCGGGCTAGGGCGATACGAGCCCGCCGAGGATCAGCTCATCGAGGGGCGCGGTCCGCTCCTCCTCCTCCTTGAGATCGGGGGACGACGCGGCGGAGACGGGCCTCACCGTCGGCAGCGTCTGGAAGTCCTCGACCTCGGAGCACATCGCGTCGAACTGGGGGTGGTCATCCTGGGGGATCTGCGTGTCGCCCATCGGGGGCTCCCTTCGTCGGTCTCCTTGACCATGCTAGCTCGCCCGCGCGCTGTCGTGTTAGCGTCCGGAGACGCTCGTGGCGATGGAGACCGAAACCCAGATCCACGGTGGGCGCCTGATCGCCCAGCGCCTGCGCGCGCACGGCGTGAGCAAGCTCTTCACCCTCTCGGGCGGGCACATCTTCCCCATCTATGACGGCTGCCGGGCCGAGGGGATCGACATCGTCGACGTCCGGCACGAGCAGACCGCGGTGTTCGCCGCCGAGGGGTGGGCGAAGGTCACGCGCACGATCGGGGTCGCGGCGCTGACCGCCGGCCCGGGCGTGACCAACGGGATCAGCGCGATGGCCTCGGCTTCGCAGAACCACTCGCCGGTGCTCGTTCTCGCTGGCCGCGCGCCGCAGTTCCGCTGGGGCCAGGGCTCGCTCCAGGAGATCGACCACGTGCCCTTCGTGCGCCCGCTGGTCAAGCTCGCCTGCACCTCCGAGGGGACGGCCGAGATCCCCGGACTCGTTGACGAGGCGATCGCCGCGGCGACGGCGCCGCCCTCCGGGCCGGCGTTCCTCGACTTCCCGCTCGACCACGTGTTCGGACAGGTGCCCTCGGAGGACGCCGAGCCGCGTGCTGCCGGCGGCGGTGCTCGCGAGGAGCCGTGGCGCGGTCCCGGGGCCGGCGCGGCGGCGATCGAGCGCGCGGCGGCGCTCCTGCGCGAAGCCGAGCGCCCGGTGATCATGGCCGGGACCGGGCTCTACTGGGGGCACGGCGAGGACGCCCTGCTCGCGCTGGCCCAGGAACTGCGCATCCCCGTGTTCCTCAACGGCCTCGCTCGCGGCTGCGTGCCCGCCGACCACGAGCTGTTCTTCTCGCGCGCCCGAGGCGCCGGCCTCTCCGGGGCCGACCTGGCCCTGGTCATCGGGGTGCCCCTCGACTTCCGGCTCGGCTTCGGTGCCGCCTTCGGGGCCGAGACCGAGATCGTGGTGATCGGCGCCGCCGAGCCCGAGCGCGACCATCCCCGCCCGGTGGCGGCCGAGCTCTACGGGGCGCTGCCGGCGACGCTCGGCGCGCTCGCTTCGGGCGGCACGGGCGGATCGGTCGGAGCCTCGACCCGCGAGGCGTGGATCGCGTCGCTGCGGGCGATCGAGGAGGAGAAGCGCGCGGCCGAGGCGAGCGAGGCCGGCGATCCGCGCGCTCCCCTGCACCCGATGCGCGTCTACGCCGAGCTCGCGCAGGTGCTCGACCGCGATGCCGTGATCGTCTGCGACGGCGGCGATTTCGTCTCCTATGCCGGGCGCTTGGTCGACGTCTACGAACCCGGATGCTGGCTCGACCCCGGTCCCTTCGGCTGCCTGGGCAGCGGCCCGGGCTACGCCCTGGCGGCGAAGCTCGCCCACCCCGAGCGCCAGGTCGTCCTCCTGCTGGGTGATGGGGCGTTCGGGTTCTCGGGGCTTGAGTACGACACCCTCGCCCGCCACGGGGTGAACGTCGTCGGCGTGATGGGCAACAACGGCATCTGGGCCCTCGAGAAGCATCCGATGGAGTTCCTCTACGGCTACTCGGTCGCGGCGGAGCTGCGCCCCGAGACGCGGTATGACCTGGTGGTCGAAGCGCTCGGAGGCTACGGCCAGCTCGTCCGCACGCCCGAGGAGCTGCGGCCCGCGCTCACGCGAGCGTTCGAGGCCGGGAAGCCGGCGCTGGTGAACGTGCTCACCGATCCGAGCGTCGCGTATCCGCGCAAGACGAACCTGGGGTAGGGGCGGGGCGGCGGGCTGGGCGCGGCGGCGGCCCGCGCGCGGCGGCCCGCGCCCGGGGACGTGGATGCTTTTGACTACCCATACGGTAGTTAAAAGCATCCACGTCCCCCAACTCGCGCCTTAACGAAAGCCGCCCACATCTTGTGGGCGGCTTCCGATCCAGGTTGGCCCCATGGGACGGGCAGGGGTACGTGCCAAAAGGGCCTGGTTTCGGGTGGTCCAGGCGGCGGGAGGCGCCGGTGTTTGCGGCTATCGCCTGGACCTATGCACCGGAGTCCGATTCAGACTCGAATCTTCCTGCCGGCAGGAGTGGATCATGTCTCTTCGCGCGGAATACATCAATCGAACATATGTCTAGGCAGGTTTCATCTATATGTGTTCCCGGTTTCCGCGCGTTCGCCCGTGGTTTCTCATCCGCCGCCCGCGCACTCGAGCGCGGCGCCGCGGAGGATGTCGTGCTCTGACACCTCGATGCGCTCGAGGGCGAACAGACGCATCGTCTCGACGAGGATCGCCGTGCCCGCGACGATGGTCGGCGCTCGGTCGGGGTGCAGTCCCGGCACCTCCCGGCGCTCGGATAGGGGCAGTCCGGCGAGGCGCTCGAGCAGCTTCTCGCATTCCTCGCGCGTGAGCATGAACCCCTGGACGCGCTCGGGGTCGTAGGGATCGAGCGCCTGGGCGACCGCGGCGAGCGAGGTCGGAGTGCCGGCGACTCCGATCGCGTGCTCGACCCCCCGGCGCTCCTCCTCGGGCACGGCGGCGGCGATGATCGCCCGGAGGTCGGCCGCGAGCTCGTCGACCTCCTGCGCGCGCGGCGGATCGTGGTGGAGATGGCGCTCGGTCTGCCGGACAGCGCCCGCCTGGGTCGAGACGTGAAACCGCGCCTCGCGGCCCCGGCCGACCACGAACTCCGTCGAGCCGCCGCCGATGTCGGTGACCAGCGTGGTCGTGCGCTCGTCGGGGTCGCGCTCGCTCGTGGCGCCGAGGAAGGTGAGCCGCGCCTCCTGCTCGCCGTCGAGGATCCGCGCCTCGAGCCCGTAGCGGTCCCGGAGGACGGCGGCGAACTCCTTGCCGTTCGCGGCATCGCGCACGGCGCTGGTCAGGACCGCGACGCGGCGCTCGGGGTGGTGGGGCTCGATGATCCGCTGGTAGTCGTCGAGCGCGGCGAGGACCCGGGCGATCGCGTCGGGGTCGAGCCTGCCGTGAGCGTCGACGCCCGCGCCGAGCCGCGTCACGCGGGTCACGCGCTCGAGCTGGGCGCCGATACGGCCGTCCTCGACATCGGCGATGAACAGGCGGGTCGAGTTGGTCCCGACGTCGATGACGGCGATCCTCATCGAGTCACCCCGCCCGCTCGGGCGTCGGCCGGATCGCCCCGATCCTCATCGAGTCACCCCGCCCGCCTGGTCGGGCGTCGGCCGGATCGCCCCGATCCTCATCGAGTCACCGTGCCCGCCTGGTCGGGCGTCGGCCGGATCG
>DATCEM010000188.1:0-2491 GCA_036510175.1 Solirubrobacteraceae bacterium
CGCCGGGAGGGCGAATCAGCCTCTCCAGTGCGCTGCCGGGCGCCTATAACGCACGCAATCTCGCGGCTGCCCTGGCGCTCGCGGATCTGCTCGGCGTGGAGCGCTCGATCTCGGTCCCGGCGCTCGGCGCCTACCTCGGGCCGCCCGGGCGCTTCGAGCACATCGATGCCGGTCAGCCCTTCGAGGTGATCGTCGACTTCGCCCACACTCCCGACGCCCTCGAGCAGCTCCTCACGACGATCCGTGCGGGCATGAGGCCGGGCGCCCGTCTCCGCGTCGTGTTCGGGCTCGGGGGCCTGCCCGGCACCGCCATGCAGGACATGGGCCGCGTGGTGCGCCGCTGCTCCGATCAGCTGATCCTGACCACGTCGGGGTTTCGCGCCATGCCGCCGATGCTCACCTTGAGCAGCATCCTCGCCGGCGCCCGGACGGCCACGGGCGCTGAGCTCGAAGTGGTCCTCGATCGGCGCCGCGCGATCGAACGCGCCGTCCTGCGCGCCGCCGCCGATGATGTCATCGTCATCCCCGGACGCGGCGCCTTTCCCGCGATGCACGCCGACCCTCGCGGGAGGCCCATACCGTTCGACGATCGTGACGTGGCACGCGAGATCGTGCGTGCCCTCGTTGCTCAGAGCGCGAGCCGTGCCGTGGTCCCCCAGTCGCTGACCGCCACGCCGCGCCGGTTGAGCACTCCGCGCAGGCCGAGCAGGGCCGTATAGGTGGGAAGCGCGATCAGTGATTCCGGCGCGCGCGCGAGCGCGCGCGCGAACGACGCGTCGAGATCCGCCTCCACCTCCAGCGGGCATGTCCAGCCCGCGTACTTCAGGCGCAGGGCCAGTTCGTGGGCGCGCCGACCGCTACAGGTGGCGGCGCCGAGCACGGCGGAGAGGCACTCGAAGTCGACATCCCAGATCCAGGAGATATCGCGCCCGTCGGCGAGGCCGTCGTTGAGCGCCAGCCACAGGTGAAGGGGATGCCGGCGGCTGTCCGCGCGCAGGAGACGCAGGGTGGCGTTGGCTCCCGCCGGGTTCTTGACCAGGCACAGGTGGACCGTGCGCCCGCCCACGGCGATCGTCTCAGACCGTCCGAACGGCGGGCGCACCGACTGAAGCCCAGCTCGGATCACCGCCGGCGCGACGCCGAGGGCGGCGGCGGCCGCGGCGGCCCCGAGGGCGTTATGGACGTTATGCAGGCCGGGCTGGCCGAGCTCGACTTCGAGGGAAGCGCCGGGAAGGGCGATCGTGATCTGCGAACCCTCGAGCCCTCGTTCATGGATCGCCAGCGCACGCACGCTCGGTGACGGGCGCGAGCGCTCGCATCGAGTGCAGCGATAGTGACCGAGGTGTCCGACAAATGCTCGCGTGTACTCGAGCGGCTGCCCGCAGCGCGCGCAGCTGTGTCCCTCATGGGGATGCTCGGGCGCTGAGGAGCCCACGCTCTCGTCATCCACGCCGAAGAGCAGCGTCTGGGTCCTCACCCCGTCGATCACCCCTCCCGGCCCGGCGAGCAGCGGATCGTCCGCGTTCGCGACGACGGTCGCAGGCGCCGCCGGTCCGCTCACCAGTTCTCGCCACAGGGAGACCAGGCGCTCGAGCTCGCCATATCCGTCGAGGCGATCGCGTGAGAGATTGCCGAGCACGATCAGGCGGGGATGCATGATCGCCGTGAGCAGGGGCAGCCAAGCCTCGTCGACCTCGAACACCCCGATATCTCCGTCGCGCTCGGCCAAGGCCGCGGCGACTCCCCAGTGCGTGTTCGCTCCCGCGCGGTTGTGGACCACCGCGCAACCGTCGGCCTCGAGGATGGTGGCGAGCATCCTCGCCGTGGTCGTCTTCCCGTTGGTCGCGCTGATCAGCGCGACGCCACCTCCTAGCCGCGCCGCCAGCGTCCCGATCGCGTTCGGCGCCAGGCGCAGGAGCTGGCGTCCCGGCGCCGTGGTCCCGCCGCCCCGGCCCGAGGCCCGGCTCACCCGCCCCGCGGCCCGCGCCACCGCGAGCTTGGTGTAGGTGAGCGAGGCGGCGTCGTTCAGGCCGATGGCTGCTGCCGCGTCCGAGCGATCGCCGTACACAGCGTCGAGATGCTCCTCCAGCCGGCCTTCCAGCCAGACCTGGGTGAAGAGGCTGTTCACGGTCCTACTACTCGGGCTCGAGGTCGCCCCGGCCCCGGTTCCCCAGGAGGCGACGCAGCTCGGGCGCGGCGGCCTTCTCCATCGCTCCATCATGCCATCAGCATGGAAGCGCCCTCCCGCAGCTTATGGCATACCAGTGCTACGCTCATGCCATGCCACGTGTGCGAGTCAGCACGACGGTCGACCAGGATCTGCTCGAGCGCGCGCGACGGATGCGTTCCGCGACGCCGGACTCCATGCTGATCGACGAGGCACTCGCCGCCCTGCTGGCGCGCCATCGCAAGGTCGAGATCGATGCCGCCTACTCGGCCTACGATGAACAGCCGCTCGACCAGGCCGACGAGTGGGGCGACCTCGCCTCGT
>DATCEM010000189.1:0-3899 GCA_036510175.1 Solirubrobacteraceae bacterium
GAGCCGCTCGAGCTCTTGGGCGAAGGCGCCGTAAGCCGATTGGTCGAAGAGCCAGAACCGAGCCTCCCTGACCGTCGACTGGGAGTCCAGGGCGGCGAGCGTCGTCGTGAGCGCTACATGTGCCGCATCTTCGAGCGGATAGCCGAAGACGCCCGTGGAGATGGCGGGAAAGGCGACCCGGGCGCAACCGTGGTCCGCGGCAAGCTCTATCGCGCGCTGATAGCACGAGGCGAGGAGCTCTTGCTCGCCCTCGCCGCCGCCGTGCCACACAGGACCGACGGCATGGATGATGTGCTTGGCCGCCAGCAGCCCGGCGCCGGTGAGCTTGGCGTCACCGGTCGCGCATCCCTCGTGCAACCGGCATTCCTGGAGTAGGCTCGGCCCCGCCGCCCGGTGGATCGCCCCGTCCACACCGCCGCCGCCGAGCAAGCTCGAGTTGGCGGCGTTGACGAGCGCGTCGGCCTCGCTGTCCTTGGTGATGTCGCCGAGGTGGAGGGTGATCGTGCCCGCCATATGCGGCACACTAGGCCAGCAGCCGAATAGAGGCGTCCCAGAGCCGGTCCGGCGTTGTCGAGATCGCCGGCGCAGCTGCTCGAGATCCTGCGCTGGCTCGAGCCCTGAGCGCACCCGGTGATAGAGATCGGGACCGACCGGGAGCCGGTAGCTTCGCCCGCGCGGGGCGATGAGTTTCCTGCGTTCGACCCGTCTCTATGGGCATGATCCGTTTGCCAATCGAGAGGTGGTTACTGATGCCGAGCGTTATCGCCGCGATCACAACGTCGATTGATGGATACATCACGGGACCGGGCGACGGGCCGGGCAAAGGTCTCGGCGACAACGGCGAGCGTCTGCACTACTGGGTCTTCGGCGGCCCGTGGTCCTACGCCGATCCGGAGCGCGGGGAGCCGACGGGTGAGGACGCCGCCTGGCTCGAGGAGGTCCGAGGGAGGATCGGAGCGGTGGTCGGTGGCCGCGGCACCTACGAGGCCGCACGGCACTGGGGTGACGAGAACCCGTGGGGGCTTCCCTTCTTCATCGTCACCCACCGCCCCGAGGAGGAGCCACCGGGCGGAAAGTTCATGTTTGTCTCGGGCGTCGAGAGCGCCGTCGAGCGAGCACTGGAGTCGGCGGGCGGCAAAGACGTCAACGTGATGGGCGGCGCCGGGATCATTCGCCAGGCACTTGCGGCGGGGATCGTCGACGAGCTCACGATCATCGTCGCCCCGGTGATCATGGGCAGCGGCAAGCGCCTCTTCGACGGGTTCTCGCATTCACTGGAACTCGAGCACCTCGGCCTGCGGCAGTCCCGGTACGCCACCTTCATCGACTACCGCGTGAAGTCCTCATGAGAAGAGAACGGCCAGATCGCCTCCCAGTCCTCGGGCCGAGCATCTCTGATCACCACGGCGCGACTTATCGTCCGGCGCTCTCCCGGGAGGGTTCGCCGAGCGGTGCCGGCTTCTAGCGTCGGGTCGAGCTCCTGCTCTGGGATGACGGCCCACCTCCGCCGCCGCCACCACCGCCACCTGGGCCGCCACCGCCGGGTCCGCCCGCACCGCCGAAGCCGCCGGGCCCGGTGCCGCCGGGCCCGGTGCCGCCCGTCCCGCCGGTCCCACCAGTACCTTCCGTCCCGCCGGTCCCACCGGTACCGCCCGAACCGCCGGAGCCCGAGCCGGTCCCGGTGGTGGTCGTGGCACCCGAGTAATCAACGCGGAACTTGCGACCGCCGTTCTCTAGAGCCGAGGGGGTGGCGTTGGCGGTGCTCGCCTTGGCCACGAACCCGGTGGCGCTCGAGGAGTAGCCGAGGAGGATCTTCGTCGTCGTCCACATCGAGCTCGCGACGGATCCCGTTCTCCCGGCGGACGTCTCGGCGCTTGCGTTCGCGAACTGGACGGCCCCGAAGTCGGCCAGCGGCAGCGTGTCGCACTTGGTCCCGCTCGAGCAGTCCGACGGCGCCTCGGCGATCCACTCCGCTGACGTGAGATCGATCAGGTGATCGGTGATCGTCTTGGAGAACGACTCGTGACGGGTAGTGTCGTCCAACGTGACCGTCACCTTGCTGCCGGAGACGGTGATCCCGGCGGTGATGAGATCCCCACCGGCAATGGTCATCCGGAAGGTTCGCGAGGGTGCCGGCACGAGCTCGTACCACCCCGACAGCGACTGGGTCCCGTCCGCGTTGCAGTCGAGCTCCGAGCCGATCTGCTCCATGGCGTCCGAGCTCAGGCTGTAGCCGCCGATACCCACCCAGAAGGCCGAGTAAGTCTGGGTACCGGCCGAGCACACAGCGGCCGGCTGGCGCCACGTGCCGATCACCCGTTTGAAGGTGACTGCACGCTTATGGGCTGCGTAACCCGACCAGTTGTTGCTGGTGATGGTATTGGCGCCGGCAGCGGTGGGGACGACGAGTAGGACGGTGAGCGCCACAAGGATGGTCCTACACCAGCGGGCCGAGCGGCCATATATGGACAGCGGCGGAATCATTGTTTAACCGGCTCCAGGGCGTCGAGGAAGGCGAGACGTCACGTAGTACGACGCACGGGCGCAGCGAAAGTGCCACGGCGATCTCCCCTCCTACGAAGTTCTTAGGTTGCCCCTCCTCGATCTCACCAACCCGGCTCCTACGTAGCTCTTAGGTTCCACGCGTGAGTTCGGGCGTCCCCGGGGGTCTTTAGAGGTAACCAAACCAAAGGAGGGACCTCACGATGAGGCTCACCAACAAGGCGGCCGCGGTTGCGGCGTCCGTTGTGATGCTCGCCAGTGGCGGCGGAGTCGCTTATGCGGCGACATGCCCGGGAATGGGCGGAACCACCGGCGGCAGCGGAACCACCACGACCACCACCGGGTCGACCGGCACGACGTCGACGGGCGCCACGACCAGTGCCGTGCGTAAGTCCAAGCGCCACAGCGCGCGTCACGCGACGCGCGGCTGAGTTCACGAGCATGAGTGGGAGGGTCAGTCGGTTCCCTCTCACTCATCTCGATCCTTTCCTCTCTGCAGATCAACCACCGCGATGATTCCCGATATGCGAACGCCCGCTCTGCGCTGCCTCGCCGTGACCATTGTGCTCCTCGGCTGCTTGATCTCCTTGAGCGCAGCGAGCGCCTCGCCGAGGCCGGCGTTGAAGGTGATCGCGTCGGGCCTGAACCAGCCGAAGAAGCTGACCATCGCGCCGAACGGAGACCTGGTCGTGGCGCTGTCAGGCGATGGAAGGGCGCCGTCCAGCTGCACCGACGGCGACCAGCGCTCGTGTATCGGCCGATCCGGCGCCGTCGAGGAGGTGAGCCCGACCGGGCGCGTGAGGAAGCTCCTGGCAGGACTTCCTTCGATCTCATCGGGGCCGAGCGACCCTCAGGCCACGGGGCCGGTCGAAGCCCGGATCATCGACCACCAGCTCCACGTTCTCTTCCAAAACACGCTGATCAATGCGAAGACCGGACGGGAGATCTACGGCGCTGCAGGCTTGTTGCTCGACGAGCTCGTGCGCTTCTCCTCCGCCGGCACACCGTCGGACATCGAGGCACGCTTAGGACCGTTCGAGGCCAGGCACGACCCCGATCATGGCGCGGGGACCGATGTCGCCTACGGCGACGACTTCGCGATCGACAGCGACCCCTACTCCTTTGTCCCCTATCGCGGCGGTTACGCGGTCGCCGACGCGGGCGCCAACGATCTCCTGTTCATCTCCCGCGCGGGAAAGGTCAGCGTGCTCGCCGTGTTCCCCACGATTCGCGAGTACGCGTCGGCAGGCACCTATGGGACCTCGCAGAAGAAAGCGATCGAGGCCGAAGCACAGGCGGTGCCCACCTCGGTGGCCGTCGGACCCGACGGAGCCCTGTATGTGGGCGAGCTCGGCGGGGTGCCGTACGAGCCGGGCACGTCTGACGTCTACCGCGTC
>DATCEM010000190.1:0-3397 GCA_036510175.1 Solirubrobacteraceae bacterium
CTCGCCTCGTCATGTCCTTTTCCGTCCTGCTCGGGCTGCTTCTCGCGCTCGCCACCGCCTTCGGGTCGGTGGCCGGATTCCTCTACAAGTTTCGCGGTGCGAGAAAGGCTCCGGCCGTCGAGCTCCACCGGCCCATCCACAGCACGATCGAGCTCTTCCGCTCTCCGCTCTATGCCCTGGGGATCGTCATCGCCCTGGGCTCGTGGGGGCTGCACGTGGGCGCGCTGGCGCTGGCGCCGATCTCCATCGTCCAGTCGGTGATCGCGGGCGGGCTCGTGCTCCTCACCGTGGTGGCCAACCGCCTGTTCGGCGTGCGCGTCGTGCGCCGGGAATGGCTCGGGGTGGCGCTGATGGCGACGGGGCTCGCGTTCCTGGCGGCGACGCTGGGCGGCGATGCCCGAACCGCTCACTCGCATTATCAGCCGGGGGTCCTCGCCGAGTACCTGATCATTGTCTCGGCCGCGGGCTTGCTCGTGACCGCGTTCGCGAAGCGGGGAACGACGCTCGGCGTGGGGGCGGGGCTGCTCTGGGCGGCCTCGGACACCTCGATCAAGGCGCTGTCGAGCCATCTGCACGCGCTGGGAATCGGGGTCCTCGTGCATCCGCTCGCCTTCGTCATCCTCGTCGCCTCGCTCGTGGGGCTGCTCGTCTCGGCGCGCAGCCTCCAGCTCGGCGAGGCGATCCCGGTCATCGCGCTGACCAGTGTCGCGGCCAACCTGTGCACGATCGCCGCGGGGCCGATCGTCTTCGGCGAGCCGATGCCCGCGGGGGGCGCGGCCATCGCGGTACGACTGGCCGCCTTCGCGCTGGTCATCGTGGCGGCCGCGCTCACCCCGCCGCCGCTCCACGGCACCGAGCCGCGCCGCGGGCCGGTAGCCGGCGGCGCGTCCGGCGAGCTCGGCTAGCCTTCACGCCTCCCGCTGACCTTGTTCGCTGCCCCGCGGCCAGGCGCGGCACAAGCCCGCGAAGCGGGCCCCATAATCTCTCCCTGCATGCGCGAGCCCGGAGGCATCCACCGATCCTCGACGCGCGTGATGTCGTTGGTCATGCTCGCCATCGGCGTTCTCCTTATCGTCCGCACGCTCCCCCTCGGCGGCGGCCCGCTGGCCATCGGCTTCCTGCTCGGTGCGGGCTTCCTCGCCGCCGGCATCGCCCGGCTCTACATACAGTCTCGAACGCGTTGAACGATCGGTCGATCAGCTACCGCGCGCTGTTCGCGGTCGTCTACACGACCTCGGTGAGCTCGGTCTACTTCGCCCTCGGCGTGATCGCCCACCATGCCGCCGGCCTCACGCCGGCCGTGTTCCTCGCCTCGGGCATCTTCTTCGGGCTCTCGGCGATGACCTACGGCGAGGGCGCCTCGCTGCACCAGGAGCGAGGCGGCGCGGCCGTGTTCGCCCGCTACGGCCTGAACGACACCGTGAGCTTCATCGCCGCGTGGGCGATCGTCCTCGACTACACCATCCTCGTCGCCGTCACGGCCCTCACCGTGCCGAGCTACCTCGCCGCCTTCTGGGCGCCGCTCGGGCACGGGGGCCTGGAAATCGCGGTCGCCCTCGCGGTGGTCGGCTTCGTCGCCGCGGACAACCTCGTCGGGGTCACCCCGCGCCGTCTGCGTCGGCGAATCCTCGTCACCGCCGCCGATCTCGCCGTCCAGGCGATCATCATCATCGTCGGTCTCGCCGTGGTCTTCGATCCCCACCGGCTCACGCAGACCATCCACCTCGGCTCGGCCCCGAGCTTCTCGGGGCTCGCGTTCGCGCTCCCCGTCGCGGTGATCGCCTTCACCGGACTCGAGGCGGCCGCCAGCCTCGCCGCGGAGGTCAAGGCGAGCCCGCGGGAGCTGCGACTGCTCATCGGTCCCGGCTCGTTCGTCATCGTTCTCGTCTACGTCGGCATCGCGGTGGTGGGCATCGGGGCGCTTCCCGTGCACCACGGCCTGCCGGCGCTCGGATCCTCGCACCTGCGCGCGCCGCTGCTGGGGATCGTCGAGGCCTATCACCCACGGTGGCTTGCCGACGTACTCAAGTACACGGTGGCGATCATCGCCGCCGCCGGGCTGATGGCCGCCGCCGGCTCGTCGATGCTCGGGGTGTCGCGCGTGGGCTTCCTGCTCACGAGCAATCGCCAGATCCCGAGCGTGCTCGGTCGCCTGCATCCGCGGTGGGGGACGCCGTACATCGTTGTTGCCGGAGCCTCGCTGGCGGCCGCCGCGCTCGTGCTGCCGACCAACGTCGAGCTCTTGATCGGGATCTACGCCTTCGGGGCGCTGATCGCCTTCACCATCGCCCACGTGTCGGTGATCGCGCTGCGCTTCCGCGAGCCCGACCGGCCGCGGGGCTACAGCATCCCCTTCTCGATTCCCTTCCGCGGGGCCAAGCTGCCGCTGCCCGCGGTGCTCGGCGCGCTCGTCGGCGGCGCCGGCTGGATCTCGCTCGTGGTCATCCACTCGGGCGCGCGCTACGTGGGCATCGGCTGGCTCCTCGCCGGGCTCGCGCTCTATGTCGGCCATCGCAAGCGAGAGGGCACGCCGATGCCTCTGCGCGTGCCCATGCCCCAGCGGATGCCTCAGCGCACACCGCGCCACGAGGCGCTCGAACCTGAGCTCGGCTCGATCATGGTGCCGATCTTCGGCAGCGAGCTCGACGACGACATCGTGCAGACGGCCGCGCGGCTCGCCGGGCCCGAGCACGACGACCTCGACCCGGAGGGCGCCGTGATCGAGGCGCTGTGGGTATTCGAGGTGCCGCTCGCCCTGCCCCTCGACGCACGGCTGCCCGACGCGCAGATCAAGCGGGCGAAGGGGGCGCTGGCGCGGGCCAAGGTCGTGGGCGAGGAATATGAGGGAGTGGTCGTCCAGACCGCGATGGTGCGGGCTCGGCGCGCCGGCCAGGCGATCGTCGCCGAGGCGGCGCGGCGCGGCGTCGAGGCGATCGTGCTCGCGGCCGAGGAACCCTCACGCGTTCGCGGTGGAGCTCTGCTCGGCTCCGCCGGGCCGCTCGACAATTATCTCGGCGAGGTGACCAAGTACGTGATCAGAAAAGCGCCCTGCCGGGTGATCCTGACCGCTCCACCGGACCAGCGGCGCTCCGCCGCACGCGAACCGGAGGGCGACGGCGCCGGGGAGCACGAGAGCGCGGCGAAGCCTTAGAGTCCCCGCCATGTTCATCCTCATCGTCGGCGCGGGCCGTGTGGGATCGGCCTCGGCCAAGCGGGCGCTCGAGGTCGGCCATGACGTCTCGGTGCTCGATACCGACCCCCTCTCCCACGAGCGGCTGGACAAGGACCTGCTGACCACCTGGGAGGACTCGGGCGGCCGCTTCACGGTGGGCACCGCGCTCGAGGTCGACGCCCTGATCGCGGCGGGGATCGAGGAGGCCGACGTGTTCATCGCCTC
>DATCEM010000191.1:0-2525 GCA_036510175.1 Solirubrobacteraceae bacterium
GCGCTGCTCCGGGTCGCCCATCCCGATCGCCAGCGGATGGAGCGGGCGATCGCCCGAGGCGTGGCGTGGGTCGAAGGGATGCAGGACTCGAGCGGGGGTTGGGGCGCCTTCGACGCCGGCAACACGAGCGCGCTCGTGCGCGAGCTGCCGTTCTGCGACTTCGGCGAGGTGATCGACCCGCCGAGCGCCGATGTCAGCGCGCACGCGCTGGAGATGCTCGCTGAGGTCGATCGCGCCGGCGGCGCAGCGGGGCGCCGGGGGCTGAGCTGGCTCGCCGCCGAGCAGGAGCCCGGCGGCTCGTGGTTCGGGCGCTGGGGGGTCAACCACGTCTACGGGACGGGAGCGGCAGTCCCTGCCCTGATCGCCGCTGGAGTGCCGGCCGCCGATGCGCGGATCCGCCGCGCCGTGCGCTGGCTCGAAGAGCACCAGAACGACGACGGGGGCTGGGGCGAGGACGTGCGCTCCTACACCGACCCGGCATGGGTGGGCCGGGGCACGAGCACCGCCTCGCAGACGGCGTGGGCGCTGCTCGCCCTCCACGCGGCCGGCGAGCGCTCGGACGCGGTCGGGCGTGGCGTGGACTGGCTCGTCCGCACCCAGCGACCGGACGGCGGGTGGGACGAGCCCTAATACACGGGAACGGGCTTCCCCACCGACTTCTCGATCAACTACCACCTGTACCGGCTCGCGTTCCCGATCATGGCGCTGGGGCGCCTGGTGCGGTGACCGCCACCGCCGCCTCCCCGCTCGCCGAAGCGCCGACCCGCGCGGCGGTGATGGCGCAGGCCGGCAGCGAGAACTTCCCGGTGGCCAGCCGCCTGGTGGGATCGCGCCGGCGCGCGCACCTCCTCGCGGTCTACGGGTTCGCGCGGCTCGTCGACGACGCGGGCGACGAGGCAGCCGGCGACCGCGCGGCGCTGCTCGACTGGATCGAGCGCGACCTCGACCGCGTGTACGCGTCGCAGACCCCCGAGCACCCGGTGCTCAGGGCGCTCGTGCCCACGGTGATCGCGCTCGAGCTCCCCGCGCAGCCCTTCCGGCGCCTGATCGAGGCCAACCGCCGCGACCAGGTGATCGATCGCTACCCGAGCTTCGAAGCGCTGCTCGACTACTGCCAGCTCTCGGCGGCGCCGGTGGGCGAGCTCGTTCTCCACATCTTCGGCGCCGCGACCCCCGAGCGCATCCGCCTCTCGGACAAGGTCTGCGCCGGGCTGCAGCTCACCGAGCACCTCCAGGACGTCGCCGAGGATCGTGAGCGCGGGCGGGTGTACCTGCCCGTCGAGGACATGGAGCGCTTGGGCTGCGCCGACGCCGACCTCCGCGCTCGGGTACCCAGCCGCGCATTCACCGAACTCATGGCCTTCGAGGTGGCGCGCGCGCGGGCCCTGCTCGCCGACGGGGCGCCGCTCATCCGGCGCCTGGAGCCGCGCGCCGCGCTCGCGGTCGCCGGGTTCGTCGCCGGGGGTCGCGCCGCGCTCGACGCCCTCGCCGGCTCCGGCTACAACGTACTCACCGCCCACCCCCGCCCCACCCGGCGCTCGTTCGCCGCCGCCCTGGCGAGGACCCTGTGGGTGCGCCAATGAGCTTGAGTGCCCAGCGCGCGGGCAGCGTCGCGCCGCCGATGAGCCACTTGCGGCCAGTCACCGCGGACGAGGAC
Organism: Solirubrobacteraceae bacterium; assembly: GCA_036510175.1. Classification (GTDB taxonomy): domain Bacteria; phylum Actinomycetota; class Thermoleophilia; order Solirubrobacterales; family Solirubrobacteraceae; genus Palsa-465. The sequence continues at coordinate 1,658 of DATCEM010000191.1, forward strand.
GTCGAGCGCGCCTACCGTAGCTGCGTGCGGACCACCCGCCACGCGGCGGCCAACTTCTACTACGGCATCAGCCTGCTGCCCCGGGACAAGCGCTGGGCGATGAGCGCCGTGTATGCCTTCAGCCGCCGCGTCGACGATATCGGCGACGGCGTGCTCGCCGACGCGAGCAAGCTCGCCGCGCTCGCCGCCGAGCGCGAACGGCTCGAGCTCCTGCGGGCAGGCAAGGTCGACGCCCACGACCCCGTCCTCGTAGCGCTCGCGGACGCCCATCCGCGCTTCGAGCTCCCCCTCGACGCACTCGCGAGCCTGATCGACGGCGTCGAGCTCGACGTCCGCGGCACGACCTACGAGACCTTCGATGAGCTCGTCGTGTACTGCCGGCACGTCGCGGGCTCGATCGGACGGCTGTGCCTGGCCATCTTCGGCGCCGGGGACCGCGAGACCGCCATCCCGCTCGCCGACGACCTTGGGGTGGCGATGCAGCTCACGAACATCCTGCGTGATGTGCGCGAAGACGGGGAGTGTGGCCGCGTCTACCTTCCCGCCGAGGATCTGCGCCGCTTCGGGGTCGAGCACCCGGCCGCGGCCCCGCCGGAGGCGCTGGCCGGTCTGATCCGCTTCGAGGCGTCGCGCAACCGCGAGTGGTTCACCCGCGGACTTGCCCTCGCGGACCTCCTCGACTCGCGCAGCAGCTCGTGCCTGCTCGCCATGACGGGCATCTACCGCGGCATCCTCGAGCGGATCGAGCGCGAGCCTGCCGAGGTCCTCCAGCGCCGGATCTCGGTGCCGGCGTGGGAGAAGGCGTGGCTGGCGGCCCGCAGCTTGGCTGGGGTGAGGGTGTGAGCATCGCGGTGCGGAGCGGTGCGGA
>DATCEM010000192.1:0-3396 GCA_036510175.1 Solirubrobacteraceae bacterium
GCCGCAGGCCAGCGCCGCCGTCAGTCGGCTCAGCGCGTGGCGCTTGCACCGCGCATCCGTCGCACCGCGCGTCCCAGCCGCCTGGCGCTACCGCCACAACATGACCGCAGCCGATGCCCTCTACGTAGCGCTAGCCGAGAGTCCCGGCGGCGACCTCCTCAGCGACGGCCACCAGCTCGTCCAAGCACCCACCTTCCCGGAAGTGCTCGCACGCGTGAACGCAGTCACACCCTGCGCGCCCGTGCAGTTGCTGCTCCCACCCAGAGGGAGTCGTGGATCCGTCCTCCGCCAGCGGACGCCCGGACTCTCGTGCGAGGTCGGCGCCGTGCGACTCCGACGCCGACCCGCCGCACGTTGCAAGCGGCCGCTCTGGCGTTATCCTCCCCCGTCGATGCCGGCGTTTCCCCTGCAATGGCGCTGATCGACGATCTGCTCGATGACGCGCGCGAGCGGATGCAAAAGTCCGTCGAGGCGAGCCATCACGAGCTGACCTCGGTTCGCGCCGGGCGCGCCAGCCCGGGGCTGCTCGACCGGGTCGAGGTCGATTACTACGGGACCGCCACGCCGCTGCGCAATCTTGCGACGATCTCAGCGCCGGAGGCGCGCCTGCTGACGATCCAGCCGTTCGACGCTTCATCGGTCAAGACGATCGAGAAGGCGATCAACGAATCAGATCTCGGGCTGCATCCCTCCAATGACGGGCGGATCATCAGGCTCGTGGTCCCGGAGCTCAACGAGGAGCGACGGCGGGAGCTCGTCAAGGTCGCACGGCACATCACCGAGGAGGGGCGCGTCGCAGTCCGCAACGTGCGCCGTGACGTGATGCACGACCTGCGCGAGCTGAAGGAGGCGGGCGAGGCCGGCTCGGATGATGAGCATCGCGCCGAGGGCGAGCTGCAGAAGCTCACGGACACCGCCATCGGCGAGCTCGACGCGCTGGTGAAGAGCAAGGAAGCAGAGATCCTCGAGGTCTGATGGGCCCCGCACGGGAAGCCGAAGCGGGGGCGGGGGAGGGCACGCTCGCCCGGGCGGGCTGGCCGGCCTACGTCGCAATCATCACTGACGGCAACGGTCGCTGGGCTGAGCGCAACGGCGTCTCGGTGGCGGACGGCCACGAGGCGGGGGCCGATACGGTCAAGGCGCGCCTTCGCGATTCGCTCGAGCTTGGTGTCAAGGAGCTGACCGTGTATTCGTTCTCGACCGAGAACTGGTCGCGCCCCGCGAGCGAGGTCAAGGCGCTGATGAGCATGTTCAGTCGCCGCATCCAGAGTGAGACGCCCGAGCTCAAGGCCGAGGGCGTGCGCATGCGCTTCATCGGCCGGCGCGAGGGGGTCGAGTCGAGACTCCAGCGCGAGATGGACTGGGCCGAGGAGGAGACGGCGGCAAACGACCAGATCACGTTGTTCGTCGCGTTCAACTACGGCGGTCGCGCCGAGATCCTCGACGCGGCGGCGCGGTTCGACGGCGGTGACGAGGCGGCTTTCAGGGCACTCCTCTATGCCCCTGAGATGCACGATCCGGAACTGATCATCCGCACCAGCGGCGAGCGACGCCTGTCGAACTACCTGCTCTGGCAATCCGCCTACTCCGAGCTCGTCTTTCGCGATGAGCTGTGGCCCGACTTCACGCGGGGGGCCTACGAGGAGTCGCTCGCCGAGTTTGCCGCTCGGCGGCGCCGGTTCGGCGGCCGTTAACGCGACCGTATGACGGCTGAGTCCTCCGAGCGTTCCGATCTGCTCGCACGAGTCCTGGTCGGCGCGCCGGCGCTCGCCGTCGCGGTCGCGCTCGTGTGGCTCGGCGGCGTCGCCTTCGCGGCGGCCCTTGTGCTGCTCGGAGCTGCGTGCCTCTATGAGCTGTTCGAGCTCTACGCCGCCGATCGCATGGCGCTCCCGGCGGCGCTGCTGGCGCTCGCAGCCCTGCTCGCTGCCGCACAGTTCGGCGGCCACGAGCAGATCCTTCTTGCCCTCGTGGCTGCCGTTCCGCTGACCTTCATCGTCACGCTTTTCATCACGCGAGGCGGGACCTTCGGCATCGCGCTGACGGTGCTCGGCATCGTCTGGATCGGACTCGCGCTGGCGCACGCCGTGTTGCTGCGCCGCCTCCCACACGGGGAGGGAATCGTCTTGGACGTACTTGCCGGCACCTTTGTCGGCGACAGCTTCGCCTATCTCGGGGGCCGCGCTTTCGGGCGCCACCGTCTCGCCGCGACGATCTCGCCCAACAAGACGGTCGAGGGCCTCGTCATCGGCCTGGTCAGCGCCGTCCTCGCGGTCTGGGTCGCGAGCCGGTTCGAATCGTGGCTTCCCACCGGCGACGCGCTGCTGCTCGGGCTGGGAATCGCAATCTCCGCGCCGCTCGGCGACCTGTTTGAGAGCTACGTCAAGCGCGACGCCGGCGCAAAGGACACGGGACGGCTATTCGGCGCCCACGGAGGCGCCCTCGACCGCCTCGATGCGGTCCTGTTCGCGGCCGTCACGAGCTACTACGTCTGGCACGCGATCCTGGTCGCCCGGTGAGCGTACGCCGGGTTCTCATCCTCGGCGCGACCGGCTCGATCGGGGTCCAGGCGCTCGACGTGATCGCCGCAAGCAAGGAGCTCGAGGTCGTCGGGCTCGCCGCCCAAGGCTCGTGGGAGCGTCTCGTCGCTCAGGCGCGCACGGCCGGCGTCACACGGATCGCCCTCGCGGACATCGCCGCAGCCGATCGCGCGCGCGCCGCCTGGCCTGAGGGTGAGATCCTCGGCGGAGCCGACGGGATCGCCGCCCTGATCCTCGAAAGCGGCGCCGACATCGTCCTCAACGCGGTCGTCGGCTCGGCGGGCCTGCTACCAACGATCATCGCGCTCGGCGAGGGCCTCGATCTTGCGCTCGCCAACAAGGAGTCGCTCGTAGCCGGCGGCGAGCTCGTGACCGCTCTGGCCGAGGCTACCGGCGCTCAGATCATCCCGGTTGATTCCGAGCACGCCGCTCTGCACCAGCTGATCCTCGCCGAGCGTGCCCACGGCCCAGGCACGATCGAGCGCCTGACGATCACAGCGTCGGGCGGACCATTCCGGGGTTTGTCGCGAGCCGAGCTGGAGCGCGTCACGGTCGCGCAGGCGCTCAAGCATCCGACCTGGGAGATGGGCGGCAAGATCACGATCGACTCGGCGACATTGATGAACAAGGGCCTTGAGCTGATCGAGGCGCACCACCTGTTCGGCGTCCCCTACGAGCGCATCGATGTCGTGGTTCACCCGCAGTCGATCATTCACGGCGCCGTGGCGCTGTGTGATGGCGCTGTGCTCGCGCACCTCGGACTGCCCGACATGCGCGTTCCGATCGCCTACGCGCTCCACTACCCCGAGCGCGCGGACGTGCCCGTTGAGCGCCTTGACCTGCTCGCCACGGGCAGCTT
>DATCEM010000193.1:0-4653 GCA_036510175.1 Solirubrobacteraceae bacterium
CCCTAGACAAGGCGCCCGTGCTCGGGATGCGTCAGCGTGACGGCCGCGTCCAAGCCGATGTCATCCCGAACGTTGGCGGACCGGCGATCCAATCCCGTGTGCGGCGGTGGGTCGATCCGGCACGACCGTCTACACCGATGCGTGGCGCTCCTACATAGGGCTCGAAGGCGACTACGCGCACAAGGTCATCGACCACGCCGAGGAATACGTCAACGGGCGCGTCCACACCAACGGCATCGAGAACTCTGGCGCGTCCTGAAGCGCGGTGCACGGCACCTACGTCAGCGTCGAGCCGTTCCACCTGTTCCGCTACCTGGACGAGCGGGTCCTGACCTTCAGCCTGCGCGATCTGAGCGACTACGGACGTTTTGAGGCGGTCCTACGGCATGTCGCGGGGCGTTGCCTCACCTGGGCGGACGTTACCGGCGACTGCTAGGTCTTCGCAAGCTCGCGAAGGTCGTCCTCGTAGCGACGAACCTCTTCGCGGAGGCGATGCTGAAGGCACGACTCGGCTTCGCGCCGCTCATCATCGTCGCGATGCTCGTCCTAGGGGCCTTTATACCCGATTCCGTAGGTCATCTCTACACAATCTCAACCAGCGAGATCATACGAAAGGATCCGAAGCGCCTCCTAAGCCGCTCATCACAGAATATCTCACGATGGACGACCTCCTCGTCGCACATATCGTCTTGGCTGAGGTGTTCAAAGATGATCCCGAGCCGGTACCCGACTGGAAATCCGCAGACCCGAGCCGTCTCGCCACGCGTTCTCGAACGGGAACAAGCGGTTCGCGCTGGTTCTAAGCATCTTGGCCAAGAACGGAGACCGGCTGACGGCCGCTACGGGCGTGGGAGCTGACGTCGCGAAACTTGTCGCGGAATCAGATCCCCACGAGCCGATGACAGCGCCCGACGTCATGATCGCGACGCTGGCCCTCTTTTACGAGGAGAACATTGCCCCGATCGAACCGACCAACACCAGTAGCGCTCGGGGGCCAAACTCTTGACGTACCTTATGGCTCTGCGCGCTTCTCGTCAGCTCCTTCTTCGGGACCTGGAGCAACTTGGCAGCCAGGGTCTCGAACTCACCGAACTCGCCCGGACCAGAGCTTGCTGAAGCCGGGGTGGGTTGGGCGGCGAACTGTGCCTTGATCGCGTCGCGCGCCGCGACTTGGTTCGGATGATTGATGAGATCCATCACACGATCTACCAATACCAGGACAGCGATGCCCGTGTTCAGATCTTCATTGCCCCTTGGCTCGCGCCATCGGGGTCGTTGGCGCCCACCGGATAAAACCCGTGCATGACGCCGAGTAGTCGGTGCGTGCCGCCGCTCCCAGCCACAATTCCGCCGGGTCCCGATGTCATAAGGACGCCCGGCGGCACGTCGCGCCAGAACGGCAGGTGCACGAACAGTGGCGAACCACTCAGGCCGCCGATCGATCGAGCCTCGATAAGTGCCCCAGGTCGCCATGCGGCGTTCCTGGCAAGCCCCTGGGCGGCCTCACCTCCCGCGCGCGCGCCGGATCTCTTCCAGGCGCTGGGCGAGCTCCGCCTCGGCGTCGTCGGGATCGTAGAAGCGGGCTCCCACGGCGCCTTCGGGCAGGAGCTCCTGCGGTGAGAGGTGGCCGGGGCGCGCGTGAGGGTTGTCGTACCCGCCGTCGCTGCGCGTGCTCGAGCGCAGGTGGGCCGGCGGGGGCGCGGCGCCGTGGTCGCGGATGTACCCCCGTGCCGCCGAGATCGAGCGCTTGGCGCCGTCGGACTTCGGCGCCAGCGAGAGGTAGATCGCCGCCTGCGCGAGCGCAAACTGACACTCGGGGAGGCCCACGTGCTCGACCGCCTGGGCGGCGGCGGTGGCCACCGAGAGCGCGGCGGGGTCGGCGTTCCCGACGTCCTCGGAGGCGAGGACGATCATCCGGCGGACGATGAAGCGCGGATCCTCGCCACCCTCGAGCATGACCGCCAGGTAATAGAGGGAGGCGTCAGGGTCAGAACCGCGCGTGGCCTTGATCCAGGCCGAGATCGTGTCGTAATGCTGGTCGGCCTGCCGGTCGTAGGGCAGGGCGCGGCGCTGGAGCGCGTCCTCGGCGTGGGCCATGGTCACCGGCTCGCCCTCAGCCGTCCGGCACGCGAGCTCGAGCGCGTTGAGCGCCGTCCGCGCATCGCCGCCCGAGCGCGAGGCGAGGAACTCGAGCGCATCCTCGGAGACCTCGGTCGTCCCGCACTCCCCCAGGGCCAGCGCACGGTCCAGGAGCGCGCGAACGTCGGCGGCGCTCAGGGACTCGAGCTCGTACACCTGGACGCGCGAGATCAGTGCCGAATTGACCTCGAAGTACGGATTCTCCGTCGTCGCCCCGATCAGGGTGAGCAGCCCGTCCTCGACGGCCGGGAGGAGCGCGTCCTGCTGGGCCTTGTTGAAGCGGTGGATCTCGTCGAGGAAGAAGACGGTGGCCGTGCCCGTGGTGCTCCTGCGGTGGCGCGCGCGCTCGATCACCGCCCGCACCTCGGCGCGCCCGGCGGCCACCGCGCTCTCCTGCTCGAACACGGCGTTGGCGTGCTCGGCGACGATCCGCGCCAAGGTGGTCTTGCCGCTTCCCGGAGGCCCGTGAAGAACCATCGAATGCGGTCGTCCCGCTTCGATCGCCGTGCGCAGTGCCGATCCCGCATGGAGCAGGTGATCCTGACCCACGAGGTCCTCGAGCGTTCGCGGGCGCAGGCGCGTGGCCAGCGGAGCGTAAGCGGGCTCGGGCGCCTGGCCACCGGGCTCGGAAGGCGGATCCTCTCCGAACAGTTGCATCGCTACCGGCCGATGATCGCGAGCGCGGCGTCGTGCACGAGCCCGTTGGTGGCAATGCCGTCGCCGCCGTCGGCCCGCGGCGTGCCCCCGAGGTCGGTGAACGTGCCTCCCGCCTCCTCGACGATGACCTTCGGGGCGGCGAGATCCCAGAGGTTGGCCTCGGCGTCGAGCCCGATGTCGACGGCGCCTTCGGCGACGAGCATGTAGCTCCAGAGATCCCCGAACCCGCGGCTTCGCCAGCAGCCGCGGACGAGCTCGAGCGCATCATCGAGGCGCCCGATCCCGTCCCAGTCCTCGATGCCCGCGAGGCAGAGCTGAACGTCGGCGAGCCGGTGGACGCCCGACACCTGCAGGCGGCGCGTGGAGCCGCCATCGTCCATGAAGGCCCCGCCACCGCGACTTGCCCACCAGCGGCGGTGCAGCGCGGGCGCCGAGACGACCCCCACCTCGATCTCGCCGGCGACCTCGAGGGCGAGCAGGGTCGCCCACACGGGGATTCCCCGCACGTAGTTCTTGGTCCCGTCGATCGGATCGATGATCCAGCGACGTGGGCCCTCGCCGGAGTCGCCGAACTCCTCGCCGAGGATCGCGTCATCGGGCCGGGCGGCGGCCAGGCGCTCGCGTACAAGTTCCTCGACGCGGCGGTCGGCCTCGGTGACGGGAGTCAGGTCCGGCTTGGTCTCGACCACGAGATCAGCGGCACGGAAGCGGGCGAGGGTGATCTCGTCGGCCAGGCCGGCGAGCTCCAGAGCGAGTGCGAGATCGTCAGATGCGGCCATCGCGCCGCGGATGCTACGGACTGGCGGGAGCGCGACTCACGCCGGCGGCGGGGGCAGGCGTCACCTCCGGATCTACTAGGCTGATTCGCCATGTCCGACGCGACGCTCCAGAGTGAAACGACCGAGGTCCTACAGCGCCTGGTGCGCTTCAACACGGTCAATCCGCCGGGCAACGAGCGCGATGCGATCGAATACCTCGCCGACTACCTCGAGCGGGCCGGGTTCTCCACCGAAGTGCTCGGGTCCACCCCCGAGCGGCCGAACCTCATCGCCCGGCTCGACGGTCCGGCCGAGGGCCCCACGCTGTGCTATCTCGGCCATGTCGACACCGTGCTCGCCCAGCCCTCGGAGTGGGAGCACGATCCGTGGTCCGGTGACCTCGCCGACGGTTATCTCTGGGGCCGGGGAGCGATCGACATGAAGTCCCAGGTCGCCGCCGAGGCGGCGGCCGGCGCGGCCCTCGCGGGCAGTGGCTGGCGCCCGGCCCGGGGCTCCCTGCTCCTCGTGTTCGTGGCCGACGAGGAGACGGGCGGCGAGCTCGGGGCGCACTGGCTGACCACCAATCACCGCGACAAGGTGCGCTGCGACATGCTCCTCAACGAGGGCGGCGGCGAGGTGTTCGAGTACGCAGGGCGCAGGCGCTACGGGGTGTGCTGCTCGGAGAAGGGGATCTTCCGCTTCACCGTCACCACCGCCGGCGTGGCCGGCCACGCCTCGATCCCCGGCATGGGCGAGAACGCCCTGCTCAAGCTCGGGCCGATCCTCGAAGCGCTGGCCAAGCGCCAGCCGACGTTCGAGCTCACCGAGGAGCCGATCGCCCTTCTGCGGGGCCTCGGCGAGGATCCGGCCGACCCGGCCGGGGCGCTCGCGAGGATCCGGGCGCAGGAGCCCGGTCTGGCGACGGTGATCGAGCCGATGCTCGGGGTCACGCTGGCGCCGACGATGGTCCGCGCCTCGGAGAAGATCAACGTCATCCCCTCGCTCGCCCAGATCAAGGTCGACTGCCGCGTCCCGGCCGGCCTCGGCGCCGAGGCGGCGCGCGCCGGGATCGACGAGGTGCTCGGCGCGGACGGCTTCG
>DATCEM010000194.1:0-7811 GCA_036510175.1 Solirubrobacteraceae bacterium
CGCCACGCGGAGGCCCGCAAGCCGCTCGCGCTCGCCGCCTGCCTGCAGCCCGAGCGCCGCGACTACAGCCTCTACCGAGACCGGGCCCGCGCGGCGGCGGCGCGGTCCTAGTCCGACTCTGCCTCGCCGCCGGGGCGCTCCGCGCCCTTGGGAGTAGGCGAACCCGGGCGTGCGGGGCGTCCCGTTCACGGGGTGCAGTCGTGCCAGGGCGGTGCTACATTTGGCCAACAGCTTTCGCGCCGGCGACCATTCCGGCGGACGTACCGAAAGTGGGCGTGCGCCCGCTTTTTTTTATGAGAGAGGTGAGCAGGAAGTGAAGACGATCCAGACCGACATCGAGGCCAGGCTCGAGCAGTTCGAGCCAGAGGTCGAGGTGCTGCTCGCAGAGGTCGTCTCCGGCGCCACGCTGCGCCTGTTCATCGACCATCCGGACGGTGTGACGCTCGCCCTGTGCGAGCGTGTCACGGCGTGCCTGGGCGACTACCGCGACCGGTACTCGCTCGAGGTCTCCTCGCCGGGCGAGGATCGCCCGCTCACCCGTCCCGCTCACTTCCGCCGGTTCCTCGGCCGTCGCGCTCGCGTACGCCTGCGCGATGCGATCGAGGGCCATCGCAGCGTGACCGGCGAGCTTGTCGGCGCTTCGGACCGCGATGTGGCGATCGCCGCTGAGGCGGGCGTCCTGACGGTTCCCTACGAGCAGATTTATCGCTCCAACCTCGTCCCGGGAGAGTAAGCCCATGTCCAAGGAAATCCTGGAAGCAGTACGGGGACTGGCCGCCGAGAAGAACATCTCGAGCGAGAAGCTGATGGAGGCCCTCGAAGACGCGCTCCTGTCGGCCTACAAGAAGACTCCCGGTTCCGCGCCCTACGCGAAGGTGGAGATGGACCGCGAGACCGGCGACTTCATCGTCTGGGAGCTCAAGATCCCGCCCGAGCTCGAGGAGCAGCTGCTCGTCGAGTCGGCGACCGATGGCGAGCCGACCGTCGATCCCGAGACGGGAGAGATGCGTGACCCGCCAGAGCCCGAGATCGACCTCGAGAAGCTCAAGGAGTACGAGGATCAGATCGAGACCGAGGACGTCACGCCTCACGACTTCGGCCGCATCGCGGCCCAGACGGCCAAGCAGGTCATCCTCCAGCGGATCCGCGAGGCCGAGCGCGACATGATGTATGAGGAGTACCGCGACCGCGTCGGCGAGCTGATCACGGGCATCGTCCAGCAATCGGACTCGCGCTACACCCTCGTGCAGCTGCGCGAGCGCGTGGAGGCCCTTCTGCCCAAGTCCGAGCAGGTGGACGGCGAGCGGTATGACCATTCACAGCGGATCAAGGCAGTGATCAAGGACGTCTCGGCCTCCACCAAGGGTCCGAGCATCATCGTCTCGCGCCGCGACCCCGAGCTCATCAAGTCGCTCTTCGAGCTCGAGGTGCCCGAGGTCGCCGACGGCTTGGTGGAGATCACCGGCGTCGCCCGCGAGCCCGGTTACCGCTCGAAGATCGCGGTCGTCTCGCATGTCGACGGCGTCGATCCCGTCGGCGCCTGCGTGGGTCCGCGGGGGTCGCGCGTTCGGATGGTTGTGTCCGAGCTGCGGGGCGAGAAGATCGACATCATCCCCTACAACGACGAGCCCGCCCGCTTCGTCGCCAAGGCGCTGTCGCCCGCCCGCGTGCGCGAGGTGCTCGTCGACGACCGCGGCAAGCAGGCCACGGTGATCGTGCCCGACGACCAGCTCTCGCTGGCCATCGGTCGCGAGGGACAGAACGCACGCCTGGCCGCGCGGCTGACCGGCTGGCGGATCGATATCCGCTCGGAGACCGAGTTCGCCGCCGAGGAGGCCGAGCACGGCTACGAGCAGGAGGAGGCGCAGGGCCGCTGCGCCGCCATCCTGTCCAACGGGCGTCGCTGCCCGAATGCCGCCCTGCCAGGATCGCGCTACTGCGGCATCGATGCCCACCAGGCGCTCGCCGACCAGGACACCGATCAGGTCGAAGCGACCGGGCCTCCGACACCGGACGACGGCGTCGAGGGAATGGTCGGCTCGGCCCCCCAGGCCGGGATCGAAGATGCAGGCGATACGGAGGAGCAGGTCCGCGTCGCCGAGGCTGCGCCCACCGAGGGCGCGAGACCATAACGCGCCGCGCCACGCCGAGCCGACGGCCGCTGCGAGCCCTGGCGCGCACGCCACCGCGCGACCCCGGCCCGACGGCCTAAACTGAGATTGGACTTATGAGTAAGAAACGCGTTCACGAAATCGCCAAGGAACAGGGCATGTCGCCCAAGGTTGCCCTCGCGCGCATGCAGGCGGCGGGGATGAAGGTCGGCGCGGCGTCGTCGAGCGTGGACGAGGAGACGGCGCTTCGAGCGCTGAGCAACGGCGGCGCGCAGGCCACCGATACCGCGGCGCCGAACGGCGCGGCCCAAGCCGCCGATACCGCGAATGGCGCCGCCAAGGCGACGACGACTAAGGCGCGGCCCAAGACTGACGGAGCCAAGCGGGCGCCCGCACCGGTCCCGGCCGGGACGCCGGCCGCCGCCACTCCGAATCGCGCTGACGCGAGCCCGCGCCCTGCCGCCCCAGCGAGCGACGGCACTGCCGCCGGCGGCGAGGCCGCAGCGAGCGCGGGCGCCACCCCCGGCGGCGAGGCCGCAGCGAGCGACGGCAGGACAAGCGCCACCAAGGCTGAGGCCGAGCAGGGATCGAAGCGCCCCACGCGCGACTCCCTCCAGGGCGAGCGCGCTCCCGGGGCGGCGGGTGGCCGCCGTCGCGTGGTGATCGACTCGCAGGCTTCCCGGCGCGCCCCCGGCGGGGGGCCCCAGCAGCAGCCGCCGCGGCGCCAGCGCCGCGGTCGTCGCCGGCGTGGCGTCTATGACGACGAGGCCGAGTCGCGGCCCTCGCAGAGCCCGAACGCCGGGCAGCCCGACACGGTCCAGATCAACTCCGGCTCGACGGTCAAGGACGTCGCCGAGTACCTGGGCGTAGCCGTGCCCGAGGTGATGAAGAAGCTGATGGCGCTCGGGGAGATGAAGACGCTCACGCAGACGCTCTCCGACGACTCGATCATGGTGCTCGCGACAGAACTCGGCAAGGAGGTCGAGATCGTCCATTCCGAAGACGAGACGATCACCGAGCCGGCGTTCGAGGACGCCGCCGGCGACCTCGTCGAGCGCCCGCCGGTGGTGACCATCATGGGCCACGTCGATCACGGCAAGACCTCGCTCCTCGATGCGATCCGGGAGACCGAGGTCGCCAAGGGAGAGGCCGGCGGGATCACCCAGCACATCGGCGCCTACCAGGTGCACCACGAGGACAAGGTCGTGACCTTCCTCGACACGCCCGGACACGAGGCGTTCACCGCGATGCGCGCCCGCGGCGCGAAGGTGACCGACATCGCGGTGATCGTCGTCGCCGCCGACGACGGGGTCAAGCCTCAGACCCAGGAGGCGGTCGACCACGCCAAGGAGGCGGGCGTGCCGGTCCTCGTCGCCGTCAACAAGATTGACAAGGAGGGCGCCCAGCCCGATCGCGTGCGCACGGAGATGACGGCACTCGGCCTGCAGCCGGTCGAGTGGGGGGGAGAGACCGAGTTTGTCGACGTCTCGGCCAAGACCAGGGAGGGACTCGACAACCTGCTCGAGACGATCCTCGTCATGGCCGAGGTCGAGGAGCTGCGCGCGAACGCGGGCGTCGAGGCGTCGGGGACGGTGATCGAGTCCAAGCTCGACCCCGGTCGCGGACCCGTGGTGACCATCCTCATCCAGCGCGGCACGCTCCACGTCTACGACGCCTTCGTCGCCGGCGCCGACTGGGGTCGCGTCCGTGCCATGCACGACTACCTCGGCAATCGCGTCGACGCCGCGTCCCCGGGCGAGCCGGTCGAGGTGCTCGGCTTCAACGGCGTTCCCGAGGCCGGCGAGATCGTTCGCGTGGTCGACAACGAGCGCCGCGCCCGGTCGCTCGCCGGTGACCGCGCGACGCGCCTGAAGACGGAGGCGCTGGCGCGACGGGCGGGAAAGAAGATCTCGCTCGAGGACATCTTCAAGCGCGGCCTGCAGGAGCTGGGCCTGGTGCTCAAGGCCGACGTCGCCGGATCGCTCGAGGCGATCGAGGACGAGATCGCCAAGCTCCCTCAGGACGAGGTCTCGGTCAACGTGATCCGCCGCGCCGTCGGCGCGGTCACCGAGTCCGACGTGATGCTCGCGGCGGCCTCCGACGCGGTGATCCTCGCCTTCAACGTCCGTCCCGTCGGAGACGCGCGGGCGGTGGCCGAGCGCGAGGGCGTCGAGATCCGCAACTACGCCGTGATCTACCGGGCGATCGACGAGCTGCGTCTGGCGATGCAGGGCATGCTCGAGCCCGAGCAGGTCGAGGATGCGGTCGGCAGCGCCGAGGTCCGCCAGACCTTCAAGGCCTCCCGGGTCGGCACGATCGCCGGCTGTCACGTCCTCGAGGGCAAGATCACCCGCGGCGCCAAGGTCCGCCTGGTGCGCGACGGTACGGTCGTCTACGACGGCGAGATTCTCAGCCTGAAGCGCTTCAACGAGGATGTCCGCGAGGTCGCGGCCGGCTTCGAATGCGGCATCGTGCTCAAGGACTTCGCCGACATCAAGGACGGTGACGTGCTCGAGACCTACGCCACGCGTCAGGTGGAACGCGAGCTGGGGTAGCGCCGTGGGAGGGAGCGGCTACGTTGCCGTCCTCGTGATCGACCTGCACTTTCCCGAGGCCGGGAGCCTCAAGAGCAAGCGCAAGGATCTGTCTTCGGTCAAGGCTCAGCTCACCACGCGGTTCGGAGTCGCCGTGTCGGAGACCGATCATCACGATCTGTGGCAGCGTGGCACCTTGACCGCGGCGCTGACGGGGGGATCGCTGGTGCGACTCTCCTCAGCCGTCGATAACGTCGAGCGGTGGCTCCAGGCACGGCTCCCCGACGGCGTGAGCGTGGAGCGCATCGTGGTCTCACTGGAGGATCTACGCCAATGAACGCGCCAGGGCTAAATTGTTCCGTCAAGCATCAATCGCGGCGGATAGGATGAGCGGCGCCCGGATGCGGCGCGTCGATGGGACCGTACGCGCGGTCCTCAGCGATGCGATCGCGACACAACTCAAGGATCCGCGCATTGGATTCGTAACTGTGACCGCTGTCAAGACCAGCCCCGACCTCCGCCACGCAAACGTTTACGTCAGCGTGCTCGGAGATGCCGAGGCACGCGCTGAGAGCATGCTCGGATTGCGCTCGGCCCACGGCTTCCTGCAGCGCCTCCTCGCGCGCGAGCTCACGCTCAAGCACACGCCGACGCTGACCTTCGCCTACGACGATTCCGTCGACCACGGAATGCGCATCAACGAGCTGCTCGAGAGCGAGCGCCCCGATGACTGAGAACGGGGATCGCTCCAGCCGCGAGCGCGTACTCGACGAGATCGCCCGGGCCGACCGCTTCCTCGTGGTCAGCCACGAGAACCCCGACGGCGATGCCCTCGGATCGCTGATAGCGATGCAGGAGATCCTCACCGCGCTGGGCAAGGACAGCGCCATGTTCATCGATGCGTCCGAGTTTCCCCTCCCCCAGGAGTACCGCTTCCTCCCGCTCCCCGGTCTCGTGACGACACGCCCCGATGACCTCGGCGAGCGCACGACGATGTTCCTCGACTGTGGCAACCTCGATCGTGGGCCCGGTGCGGCGCTCGAGCACTCGGGGAGCACGATCCTCAACGTCGATCACCACCACGACAACACCCGCTTCGGCACGATCAACCACGTCGTCCCCAAAGCCTCGTGCACGGCCGAGATCGTGTGGGACCTCATGCACGCCCTCGGGGTCGACTTCACCATCACCATCGCCGAGGCCCTCTACGTCGGTCTGGTCACCGATACCGGGCGGTTCATGTACGAGAACACCGGCACGCGCGCCCACCTGATGGCCGCCGAGTTGATCGAGGCCGGGGTCGACGTCCATGAGATCTACCGCCGGGTCTATGAGGGCGTGCCCTACGGGAAGCTCGCGCTCCTCGCGCGGGGGCTCGCCGGCGTGGAGCGCTTCGACGACGGCCGCCTCACGCTGTCCCGCCTGACCGCCGAGGACTTCACCGAGTCCGGCGCCGAGGAGAGCTACTCCGAGGGCGTCATCGACCATCTGCGAGCGGTCGAGGGAACGGCGGTGGCCGCGCTCGTACGCGACCGGATCAGCTCCTCCGACGACGAACGGCCGCGCAAGGTGTCACTGCGCTCGAGCGACGACCGCGTCGATGTCTCGCGCATCGCCCGGGCCCAGGGGGGAGGCGGTCACCGCGGCGCGGCCGGATTCTCCACCGCGCTGTCGTGGGACGAGCTCGTGAGCTTCCTCCGGGGGGAGATCGCGGCGCAGCTGTAGTGGACGGGATACTCCTCTGCGACAAGCCGGCCGGGATCACCTCCCACGACTTCGTGGCCGGCGTCAGGCGCCGGCTGGGACGCGGCATGAAGGTCGGCCACGCCGGCACGCTCGACCCGTTCGCCACCGGCCTGCTCATCGTCCTCCTCGGCCGGGCGACGCGCACGCAGCGGTTCTTCATGGCGCTGCCCAAGCGCTACGAGACGGTTGCGCGCTTCGGCGCGGTGTCGAGCACCGGCGATCCCGAGGGGGAGATCGTGGAGACCGGGGCCGTGCCCGTCGGTGATCTCTCACTTCCCACCGGCGCGGTGATGCAACGCCCGCCGGCGTACTCCGCGGTCAAGGTCGCCGGCCGGCGCGCCTACGCGCTCGCCCGGGCGGGCGAGACGGTCGAGCTCGCCGAGCGCGAGGTCGAGATCCATCGCTTCGAGGAAACGTGGCGCGCCGGGGATCGCCGCGGCTTCGTCATCGAGTGCTCATCGGGCACCTATGTGCGGAGCCTGATCGCCGATCTCGGCGACGCCTACTGCGAGGAGCTCAGGCGCACGCGAATCGGGGAGTTCGACGTCGCCGAGGCTGATTCAGAGCGCCTGCTCGGGCTGAACGACGCGCTCGCCTTCCTCCCCGAGCGCGGGCTCGGGCCCGACGATGCGCAGCGGGCGCGATACGGCGTGGCCGTCCCGGGCGAGTCCGACGGGGTCGTCCGCCTGACCGATGGGAAGGGCCTGATCGCGATCGCCGAGCCCGGCGCCGAGCCGGGGACCCTGAAGCCGATCGTCGGCCTACGGCCCGCGTCCTGAATACTGTGGCGGGCCGATGCGGAGGATGATGCTCGATGAGACGGAGCCGCGGCCGCGTCGAGTCGCCGTGGGCGAGTTCGACGGTGTCCACCTCGGCCACCGTGAGGTGATCCGCGGGAGCGACACCGTCCTCACCTTCGAGCCCCATCCGCTCCAGGTGATCCGGCCCGAGGCAGCACCAAAGCTGCTCACGAGCCTCGACGTCAAGAGCGAGCTGATCGCGGCCATGGGCGTCGACGAGCTCGTGGTCATCCCCTTCGATCAGGGATTCGCCGAGCAGACGCCCGCCGAGTTCATCGACCGGGTCCTCGTCGAGCGGCTGGGGGCTGAGCGCGTCGCCGTGGGTGAGAACTTCCGCTTCGGCCATCTCGCCGCCGGTGATCCCGCGCTTCTCACCGCCGATCCGCGCTTCGAGACCCGGATCGTCCCGCTCGTCGAGGTGGGAGACGAGGTTGTGTCCTCGAGCCACATCCGCGGCCTCGTCCTCGCCGGCGAGGTCGAGCTCGCGACGAAGTTCCTGGGAGCTCCCTTCCAGCTCCGGGGCACCGTTGTCTCCGGCGACCGGCGCGGCCGCGAGCTCGGCTTCCCCACCGCGAACATCGTCCCCGACCAGGCGCTCGTCTACCCCGGTAACGGCGTCT
>DATCEM010000195.1:0-2388 GCA_036510175.1 Solirubrobacteraceae bacterium
CTCTCCGACGAGGTTCACATCGCCTACCTGTGTGACGTGTACGTCCTCGATCGCTATCACGGCGCCGGCGTGGGCGTCGAACTCGTACGCGAGGCGGTGGACAACGGGCCGCACCGCGATCTGCGCTGGTGCCTGGCAACGCATGATGCCCACGGGCTCTACGAACGGTTCGGGTTCGCCGCCCCCGACGCACGGTTCATGGTCCGCGAGCGGCGCCGGTGAAGGAACGCGGCGGGACAGCGTCGAATGAAGGCCCTGCCGATGAAGCGCGCCGCCACCCCGACAGCAGTTCCCGAATCCCCGAACGGACATCAGGCACTGTCCGCGTACATCCGCGCCCGCTTCGACGAGTTCTCGCGGTCGCAGAAGGATGTCGCGCAATACATCGTCGATCACCTCGACGAGGCCGCCTTCCAGACCGCCGAGGAGCTTGCGCGCCGTGCGAGCACCTCCTCGAGCACGGTCGTCAGGTTCTCCCAGGCACTCGGCTTCGAAGGTTTCCCCGAGCTCCAGCAGGCCGCCCGGGACGAGTACCGCCGTCGCCCCGCCGGGGCCGCCGCCGAGGCGGTCGTCGCCGCGCCGCTGTTCTCCCTCGATCACACCGAGTTCGAGGCGGCGCTCGCCGCCGATCACGTGAACGTCGAGGACACCGCGCGCAAGCTGGCCCGCGGTGACGTCGAGGCCGCGGTCGACGCGATCGCCGCGGCGGAGAAGGTGCTGATCGCGGGGACGGACCAGATGGCGTTCTTCGCCAGCTACCTGAGGCATCTTCTGATGCTCCTCGACCTCCGTGCGGAGATCGTCGCCAGCCCGTCGCAGGAGGCGCTCGGGCGACTGAGCCGCATCGACGAGACGACGCTGGTCATCGGCCTCTCCGCCGGTCGTCCCCATCCGTTGATCACACGGACGATGAAGCTTGCCCGCCACCGTAAGGCGCCCACGCTGGCGATCACCGATGCGACGCTCTCCGAGGTCGCGCGGCTGGCGCGGATCAGGCTCTACTACTCGTCGAACACCCCGGCCTTCGTGCGTTCGCACACCGCGCTGCTCTCGATCATCCAGGCACTTGCCTATGGCGTCTACGCGCGCGACGCGCAGCAGTACGACGTCCGGATCAAGGCCTTCCGCCTCAAGTAGCCGGTCCGCCGATCCCTACGCGCGAGTGCTGACGAGCAGCGCCTGGGTCGCGCGGGCGACGCGCCCGAGCTTGTCGTAGATCAGGCTCTCGCTGAGCCCGATTCCCTCCCGGCCGATCATCGTCTGGGACTCGAGCAGGAACCACTCGCCCACCGGGGCGCGCTCGAGATAGATCGTCAGGTCGGGGTTGATGAAGACGTAGCCGTCCCACGGAAGGACGGAGCTGATGCCGTTGCCGAAGTCGGCGGCGGCTGCCAGGCGCTGCAGCGGCGAGGGATCCTCACCGGCGACGAGCGGATGGCGCAGGCGGAACCATGCGGTGGCGGGTCCAAGCTCGAGGAACGACCCCGAGAGGAAGCGAATGTCCATGGCATCGGTGGCAAACATGCGACCGCCCTGCGACGGGAAGGCGATTCGCCGCCCGTCGTCGGGTCCGGCGCCCGGCGCCGTCTCTGCGTCCCCGTCCATCGCGCCCGCCGGTACGGGATCTGCGCGCTGCACCTTGAGCGCGCGCGCCCGCAGCACCTCGAGGCCGTCCGCGGTCCGCAATGATCCCTCGAGGAGCTGCACGCGACGGCCGGGGCGCACGACCTCGGCGTGAACCTCGAGCGTGCCCAGGGGCACGGGCCGCAGGAGCTCGTAGGTGACGCGGGCGAGGATGAGCTTCTCGCCCCCCGGCTGGCGCTCGAAGGCGCGCACGAGCAACGCGGCGGGGGCTCCTCCGTGCTGCGCCTGGGGATCCCAGGGTCCCCGCGCCAGGTCGGTGGCGACCATGCGCTCACAGGCGGGTACGGAGACCGGCGATTCCGCGGCGGGGATGAAGACCGCGTCGGGCAAGGCGGGCGATCCTAGCGCCGCGGGCGAGCGCGCTGGCGCCGCCGGCGCGCCCGGGTAAACTCGAAGCCATGGACGAACCGCTGCGCGACGAAGCCACATTCACCGTCAAGGCAGGCCTGGCCGAGATGCTCAAGGGCGGCGTGATCATGGACGTCGTCACCTCCGAGGAGGCCAAGATCGCCGAGGATGCCGGTGCCGCCGCGGTGATGGCGCTCGAGCGCGTCCCCGCTGACATCCGCCGGGACGGCGGCGTGGCCCGGATGTCGGATCCCGAGATGATCAAGGGCATCCAGGAGGCGGTCACGATCCCCGTGATGGCCAAGGCGCGGATCGGCCACTTCGCCGAGGCGCAGGTGCTCGAGGCGCTCGAGGTCGACTACATCGACGAGTCCGAGGTCCTCACCCCGGCCGATG
>DATCEM010000196.1:0-4546 GCA_036510175.1 Solirubrobacteraceae bacterium
GGTACAAGCGTGAGGACTCGAGCAGCGCGCCGGTGGCGGCGGCCACCTCGCCCGCGAGCAGGGCCCGCTGCCCGCGTCCCTCAGCGGCAAGCGCCTCGAGGAGGAGCTCGCGATGCGGACCGTCGGCGAGCGGCATGACCCGTCAGTCGGTCTCCCCGAGGCGCAGCGAGACCACCGACGCCGGGTTGACCCCGAGCCTCTCGCCGCCGAGCTCGGTGAGCCACGCGATCTGCATGATCGAGCCGCGGGAGGCGGCGATGATCGACGCCTCGACCTCCTCGAGCGATCCCTGGATGCGGTAGCGCTCCCCGGTTACCAGGGTCATCTCGACGGTGGACAAGCGATCACCACCTGGCTTGCGTGCTGGACCGTTTCACGCGCGTGAGGCTACCTCACCGCGTCGGACTGTGTCAGGCCTGTATCGGGGCAACGGCCACCTCGGGTGGGGCGACGATCCGGCCCGCGAGGAGCCGGTCCGTCACGGCCCAGGCCGCGTAGCCGAGTGACCCTACGGTGCCCGTCACGGTCAGCATCACCCCGGCGGCCGCCGTTGCCGCCACGCCGTGGGAGCCGAGGATGAGCACGGTCGCCGCGGCACCGAGGCTGGGTCCGATCGGCAGCTGCCCGAGGGTGAAGAGCGCGATGAGCAGAGCCATCGCGTCGAACACCGAGACGTGGACGCCGATCGCGCGCAGAACAAGCCAGTTGCGTGCGATCTGGGCGCACACGGCGACGAGCACGAGGGCGACCATGCGACCGCGACCGCTGTGCATGGCCGCCAGTCCCGCCCACAGTCCGAAGCGATGGCGCTGGGAGAAGCGCCGAAGCGCGATCACCGCGCTACCGGTCACCGCCACGGCGATCACGGGTATCCACCACGCCAGCCGAAGCGGAGAGATCAGGGTGAAGGAGAAGATCGCGACGAGGGCGATCTCGACAGCGATGATGGGGATCTCCGCGGCGATCAGCGCCGGCACCTTCGGGGCGTTACCCGGAGCGGCGCGGCGAAGCGAGGTGATGCGGGCGGCGACGCCGAGTGACCCGTTGAGGACGCTCGCGAGGTAACCGACCCCCGCTGCGCGGAAGAGCAGCCTGCGCCCGACGGTTGCACCGGCCGCGCGGACGCACGCGAACCAGGCCTCGGTGCGGGCGAGCAGGGCGAGGACCTGGAGCGCCGCCGCGATCGCCAGCAGGGAGATCGGAGCCGCGTGCAGCGCCGCGGCGAACTGCCCTCGGCGCCCCGCGAGCTCGGCTCCGAGCGCCCCGGTGACCACGAGGAACCCCAGCACGCTGAGCGCCGCGCGGCGGCGTAGCGACAGCGGTCGCGAGCGGTGCCGGGCGATGTGCAACAGGCTCTGGGGCGATCAGGCGGCGGGCCTTAGCGCCGGCTGAGCCGCGTGTCCCACAGTGAGGGTTGGACGCGGGCGGTGAAAGAGCGACGCCGGCGACGGGCGACAGGCTCGGGTCCTCGGTGAGCCATCATCGAACTCCGAGCTTAGCCCCTGGGGCAAGCCGGCGCGCGGTAACCGGCGCGGCGGCCTGCAGGACGACCTCGATAGAGCTATCGTGTCAACTGTGGATGAATCGGCGATACGCGAGCTACTCACGCGTCTCGCGCGTCCCCACCCCTCCGGTGGCAAGGTCATCGAACGCGCGGCCATCCTCGCCGAGGGTGCGGACTTCCCCGAAGTGATGGAATGGATCATCGACCACGCGGGGAAGCCCGATACGGCGATCGCCGCCGCCCCGGCGCGCGGCCTGCACGGGTCAAGGGACGCCGAGCCGCTGCGAGTCGAGCAGCGCCGGGCCCTGCGCTACGTCCTGCCGGCCGAGGCGTTGGCGGGCTAATCGCCCTGGGGGCGATTAGCCTGGGAGTTCGCCTAAAGGCGAACATCCCGGGGGGGATTGCCCGGCGGCGAACCCTGCGGCGGGGGGATTGCCGTCGGGGGGGAATCGCCTGGCGACCATCCGGTTGACGCGGGTGGTGGGATTCGGGCAGGATTCGGGGATGGAATCCAACCTGGGAGCCAGCGCGCTCGGTGCCGAGCTCGGTGCCGACCCGCCGAGCGGACTGGTCGGGGTGCTCACGCCGGCTGAGCTGCAGACGCTCGCCGACAGCTTGGGCACGGACAAGCGGCGTCAGTCGCAGGCGCTCGATCGCGCGATCAAGGACGATCTCGGCCACGTGCCCTTCGTCTTTCGTGGCGCCGTCGAGCTGATCCTCCTATGAGCGTCGCGCTCGAGACCCGGGCGGAGATCATCAAGCTCGCCCGCGTGCTCGGCACGCCGGCGGATCAGCTCGGCTACCTGGAGCGCGCCTCGCCCGAGGATCTGCGCGCGCTGCGCGAGCAGGCGACCGACAAGCTCTTCGAAGGAGACCACGACCGGCTGCACAAGCTGGCCCTCGCGAGCCGGCTCCTTCCGGCCTCGATCGGGGCGGTGATCGCCCGCTGGGCCCTGGGAGCGCTGCTGAGCGCGCGCGTCACGGGACTGCTCGTTCCCTCGAAGGCGGTCGACATCGCCAGGCATCTGCCGTCGTCATTCCTCGCCGACATCGCGGTCGAGCTCGACCCGCGGCGCGCCCGCGAGGTGATCGAGCGCATGCCCGCCTGGCAGGTGGGCGAGGTGGCCTCCGAGCTCTCGCGGCGCAATGAGCATGTGGCGATGGGGCGCTTCGTCGGCTTTCTCGGAGACGAGGCGCTCACCGCCGCGATGGAGCAGATCGACGACGCCGGCCTACTGCGAATCGCCTTCGTCATGGAGGGCAAGGACCGGCTCGACCATGTGGTCGCGCTGCTGCCCGCCGACCGTCTGGCAGGTGTCATGCACGCCGCCGACCGGGGCGCGCTGTGGCCCGAGGCCCTCGATCTCCTCAATCACCTGAGCGACGAGCGCAAGGGTTCCCTGGCCGAGATCGCCGCTGCCGAGGGCCTGCTCGAGAGCCTGGCCGAGACGGCGAACACCGACGGGCTGTGGGACCTCGTGCTCCCGGTGATCCCGCTGATGAGCGAGCCCACGCGGCTCAGCCTCGCGCGACTGCGCGTCGTCGAACGGCCCGACGCGCTCGCGGCGATCCTCGAAAGCGCGGGGGATCACGACCTGTGGGAGGCACTCCTGCCCGTGGTCGATCACCTCCCTCCGAGCTCACGGGATACCGTCGCCTCGCTCGCCGCGGGGTTCGAGGAGTCCGTGCTCGAGCGCATCGTCGCGATCGTGCGCGAGCACGACATGTGGTCGATCCTCCTGCCCCTGGTGGCGCTGGGCCCGGCGCTCCAGGGACGACTGGTACCGGTGGCCTCGGCGCTACCCGCGAACGAGCGCGGGCGCGTAGCCGCCAAGGCGCGGGAGCTCGGCGTGCTCGACCGGCTGGGTCCGCTCGGCCCGGTCCTCGCCTAGCCGCTACCAGCGGCCGTGGTGCCAGTGTCGTGAGAACTGCTCTTTCACCGTGACCGTGAGAATGGTGCGGTAGAGCGCCGGGTCGGTCGGCCCGGGGGTGTAGGTGGCCTCGGGATTCGTGCCGAGCGGGATCGCCGCGCTCCCCGTCGAAGGCAGCGGCTTCGCCGCTCGGTAGCCCGAGAAGACCATGGTCAGACTCCCGTCCTCGTTCTCCACCACGTTCGGGTCGTAGACGCGGCCTTCGTAGTAGGCCGAGACGCCGAGCGGGCTGTCGATCCCCATGCCCAGGTTGGCCTCCTGCTGGGCGGAGGCCGAGAACGTCTGATCGGTCCCCAGCAGGGGAACCGGGGTCGTCCAGTTCAGGCCGTTGGTCGAGGTGGAGTAGAAGACCTGCTCGAAGGAGTCGCTGTCTCCGTCCTGGCAGTCCGCGCCGGACATGAACATCGTCTCCTCCCCGCGGCGCCCGCCGCGGGTGGGGACGATCGTCCCGCGCGAGGCGACGAAGCGCAGCTCGTCGGTGCCGGCCCTGCTGTCGATCGGTGTGTCGTCACCGGCGTCGCCCGTGTAGCTGGGGCTCGAGATGCCGTTGACCACCCCGAGGTCGGTGAAGTTGATCCCGTTGGTCGTATAGGCCGCCCGGACCACCGTGTAATCCTCGTTGTTCTTGAACAGCGTCTTCGGGTTGGTGCTCCCCTCGCCGGTCTCCTGGAGCACGGAGCCCGCAGCGTTGCACGCGCCCGGCGCGCCGACCGTATAACCGCCCAGCGTGGTCACGCCGGTGACGCCGCTGGGAAGGCTCGGCACGGTACAGCCGAGAAGCTCCGGCGTGCCGCCCGGACCCGCCGTCGCCGACTCGCCGGTGCAGCTCACCGACACGATGCCGGTCTGCGGCGCCGTGCTCGGCGTGGCGGCCTCGTAGCCGAGCTGGATGCCCGACACCGGGTTGGTGGCGCTCGGCGCCGTGCCGCCGGTCAGACTCCCCTCTTCCTCGCCACCGCTGCCCGTGTAACCGAGCGAGGTCACCGGCAGGCTCACCGGGGTCGCGGAGCTGAGCGAGTAGCTCACGGACTTCTTGGCGCTCAGCGTCGCCGGCGTGTAGTAGTTGACGATCTTCTCGCCGTAGAGCACCACTGTCGAATCGGCGGGGGCG
>DATCEM010000197.1:0-4376 GCA_036510175.1 Solirubrobacteraceae bacterium
AGCCGGGTACGCCCGTGGTGGTGGACCCGGTCATGATCGCCGAGTCCGGTGCCGAGCTTCTCGACCGGTCCGCTCGGTCGGCGCTGATCGAGCTCATCCTGCCGCTGGCCACCGTGGCGACGCCCAACCTACCCGAGGCGCGGGCGCTCACCGGACTCGCCGGGGCCGGAGCCGACGCCCTCGCTCGCGCGGTTTACGCGCTCGGACCGCGGGCGGTCGTGGTCACCGGCGGCCACCGGGAGCAGCTGATCGACGTGTTCTACGACGGTGAGACGATGGTCGAGCTTCCGGGCGAGCACTACCCGAGCGGCGCTGCCCATGGCTCCGGATGCACCCATTCCTCGGCGCTCGCGGCCCACCTGGCGCGGGGACTGACGGCGCTCGACGCCGCCCGCGCGGCGCAGGCGATGGCCGCGGGCGCGGTCAGGGACGGGCTGACGGGAATCGGCGCCGGAGCGGGCCCCGTGGACGCTCTCGGGCTTCTGCGGCGAGGATGCTGAGAGGGGTACGGCTTTTCCTCGCTCGGCCCTCTGACATAATTCTTGCGTGCGGTTCCTGCGGATGAAGCCTGGGCATGGAGAAGTGTTGATTGCCGAGGGCGACGTGGAGCTCCGCGACGACGAGCTGCGACTGATGGAGGCGTTTCGCGAGCAGCTCGACGAGGGCATGTGGGCCGCGGTCCCGGTCACCGAGCCCGCCGGCCGCCGGCAGGCAGAGCTCGTGCGCACATTCGACGAGATCCCACCGGATGCCGATCGGGTGATCTTCTTCCCGCGGGCCGCGGGCGGCGCCAGGTAGCGACCGCCGGCCGATGTTGCTCGCCCTCGTCGTCACCGCGCTCGTCGTCCTCGCGCTCCTTTCGGACATCCTGATTCCCCGCTTCGCAGAGCAGTGGCAGCGCCACCGTGCGCGCCGCCAGCGCCCGCCGGCGCCGCCCTACGACCCCGGGCGCGAGCTCCGAGCCGAGCAACGCGCGCGGAACCTCCTGCGCTCGTGCGTCAACCAGGAGGAGTGGTCGATGTACCGCGACCTCGGCTTCATCCGGGTCTGGGGATCTCAGAAGGATGGTCCTCATCGCGCCGATCGCGCCGACGGCACCGGCGGAGCGGCATACGGGTATCTCGTATACCCGCACAAGCCGATCGTCGCCTACCTCGCGCAGACGCACCGGCTCCTCAACGAATACTGCGTCACCTTCCCCGACGAGACCCGGCCCTACGGAAGCGCGCGGCTCCCGGACTCCGACGACGTGCTCGCGAAGTGGATGGCCCTGACGGGCGACGAGCGGCGGCTCATCTTGACCGCCAACATGCACCTCCCCGGTCGCCAGGTCGATCCGGCTCAGGTCAAACGCGACCTCTGGAGGCTCACCCAATGGGAACGCGCACGCCTGCGCGCCACGGGCGGCGAGACCACGTCCAAGTCGAGTCCGGTCGCTGACGGACGTCGACCGTCGTCGTCCTCGCCGTGACGGGCTGCGGTCGCTGACCGAAGGCTGCCCAAGCGACGAGGCCGCTACAGTCCGCGCCCGATGACTCTCGATCCCAAGCATCGCAGCCGCGCCCTGACCGAAGGCTTCGAACGCGCGCCGGCGCGGGCGTATCTCAAGGGGATCGGTTACGACGACGACGCGCTAGCGCGCCCGCTCGTCGCCGTGGCGAACACGTGGATCGAGACGATGCCCTGCAACTTCCATCTCCGCGCGCTTGCCGCCAAGGTCAAAGAGGGGATTCGGGCCGCCGGCGGCACGCCGATGGAGATGGGGACGATCGCGATCTCCGACGGCATCACCATGGGGACGGCGGGGATGAAGGCCTCGCTCGTGAGCCGCGAGATCATCGCCGACTCGATCGAGCTCGTGTGCGACGCCCACATGTTCGACGCCGTGGTTGCCATCTCTGGCTGCGACAAGACGATTCCTGGAACCGTGATGGCGCTGTGCCGGTTGAACGTGCCGAGCCTGATGCTCTACGGCGGGTCGATCTTCCCCGGCGTCTACCAGGGGGAGCGGGTCACCATCCAAGAGGTATTCGAGGCCGTCGGGGCACGCTCCGCGGGCAAGATCAGCGACGCCGAGCTCACGGCACTTGAGGACGTGGCCTCGCCGGGAGCCGGAGCGTGCGGCGGCCAGTTCACGGCGAACACGATGGCGATGGCCTTCGAGGCGCTCGGGATCTCCCCCGTCGGCCTGTCGATGGTGCCGGCGGTGGACGGCCGCAAGTCTCAGGCCGCCTTCGAGGCCGGGCGACTGGTGATGGAGGTCCTCGAGCGTGGCCTGTTGCCCAGCGAGATCATCACCCGAGCCAGCCTCGAGAACGCGATCGCCGCGATCGCCTGCAGCGGCGGCTCGACCAACGGCGTGCTCCACCTGCTGGCGATCGCCCGCGAGATGGGGGTCGAGCTGGCGATCGACGACTTCGACGCCATCAGTGAGCGCACGCCGCTGCTCTGTGACCTGAAGCCGGGCGGCCAGTACGTGGCCCCCGATCTGTTCGAGGCGGGCGGCGTGCCCCTCGTGCTGGGGCGCCTCAAGGATGCAGGTCTGCTCCACGGTGATGCCATCACGGTGACCGGCGCCACCGTCGGCGAGATCGCGTCGGTGGCGCAGGAGACCGAGGGCCAGCGCGTGGTCCGGCCGCTCGATGACCCGATTCAGCCCACCGGAGGCCTGGCGATCCTCCACGGGAATCTGGCGCCCGAGGGCTGCGTTGTGAAGCTCGCCGGGCACGAGCGCCGCCTGCAGCGGGGTCCGGCGCGGGTGTTCGAGTCCGAGGAGCACGCGATGGCGGCCGTCACCGCCGGCGAGATCGTCGCCGGGGATATCGTCGTGATCCGGAATGAGGGACCAGTCGGAGGTCCGGGCATGCGTGAAATGCTCGGCGTCACCGCCGCCCTCGTCGGACAGGGGCTCGGTGAGGAGGTGGCCTTGATCACCGACGGCCGATTTTCGGGCGCCACGCATGGCCTGATGGCCGGCCACGTCGCCCCGGAGGCCGTGAGCGGCGGCCCGATCGCGGCGGTGCGCGACGGCGACGAGGTCACGCTCGACGTGGTCGCTCGCCGGCTCGATGTCGCACTCTCCGATGAGGAGATCGGGGCCCGAGTCGATGCCTATCGCCCACCCTCCAACGAGGGCGTGGGGGTGGCATTGGCCAAATACGCCCGGCTCGTCGGAAGCGCCGCCGAGGGCGCCGTCACGCGCTGACGCGGCGCGGGCGCCCCGTCACGCTACGCTCTGTCCCATGGCGAACATCGACAAGCGCGGCAGCTATACCCCCAGGCGCCAGCGCGAACGCCGCGCCTACCAACTTGCCGTCGGGGGAACGACGGCGGGCGTGGTCGGGGTTGTCTCACTCGTCTTGGCCGCCGCCGGGGTCCTCAGCTTCGGCCTTCCGGTCCTCGCACTGATCATCGCCGCGCTCTGCTACGTCGGCTTCAAGCGGAGCGTCTCCGGGGGCTGAGGATCAGATTGCGGGCCACGGCCGGGCAGCCCGGCTCTGGTGCGCGACGCGCGTCCGGCCCGCGACGCGGCTCGGACTAGGTTGGGCCAGAATTCCGGGAACATCTCGCCGTCGCCCGTGAAATGCGGTCCGACGACGATCAGCTCGAGGCCCTCGGGACCTGCCTCGAACGCGCGCATCGACCCTGGAGCGACCCGGACCGCGTCCAGCTTGCCGATCTCGTGGATCTCGTCGTCGATCCGCACCCGGCCGGACCCTTCCAGCACCAGGTAGATCTCCTCTGCGCGCTGATGGCGATGGCCGAAGCCTTGACGCCGATGAGGTCGCAGGCGCTGGTGACTGAGGCCCGTGTCGAGCGCACCGAGATCCCCGCGGGCGAAGCGCGCTTCGCCCAGCTCGGAGATGCCGTACTTCACGGCCATGTCTTCGACGGACTCGAGATTGACGATGGTATAGCCCGTGCGATCGGGAGCGATATGACCGACGCCGCCTAACGGCTCAAGGTCGATCCGCTCGAACGGGCCCTCGACGAGGTCCATCACCTCCGGCATCAGAGCCTGCGCGCTCTCGAGCCTGAGTGCCGCGTCGAGCTCCTCCTGGCTGCGCCAGAGCTCGGTCACCCACACGGCGTCGGGCTCCGTCGGCGAGCGATTGACGATGTACATCAGGCAGCCCGGAGCACTTTCGAGCGAGTCGGCCACGCGGAGCAGAACGGCGCCGAGCGCGGCTCCCTCTCCGCTCTTCGCGGTGACCTTCGCGTAGCGAGCGACCTCGGACACGGAGCGAGAGCCTAAGCTAAGCGACCGGGCGGCGACGTGCTCTGGCTGAACCAATGTCGTTTGGTCGCGCGGGGTGCAACTGATCGACGTCGGTTCGGGTGGCGGGGCCGGTTGCCGCGCCCGCCCCTCGCGGCCC
>DATCEM010000198.1:0-5618 GCA_036510175.1 Solirubrobacteraceae bacterium
ACCGGTCGATGAGCACGTCCCTGTCGCGACCAGGTGATGGATGCCGACGCCGAGCAGCACGGCGCTGAACAGCACGACTGCTACTCCGACAATGGTCCGATTGCTCGGCTGCGCCATCCGGCCCTCCTCGTTCGCCCTTAACCGGAATCGTATCGCGCATGGCGGCGAGCACGGTGGCGTGTTGAGCGCGCCGGCGTCGCCTTGATCCTCCCTGATACCTTGGGCGCCCCAGCGGCTGTGGCGGAATTGGTAGACGCGCAGGCTTCAGGTGCCTGTGTCCTCAGGGACGTGGAGGTTCAAGTCCTCTCAGCCGCATCTCGCAAGCGCGCGCGCGTCCGCCGGGCGTCAGGGCACGGCGTTCCAGCGCTCGATCACCGTGGTATCGCGCTCGAAGCCGAGGGTGCCGACAGAACCGGCCGCGAGAGCGAAGCGCGCGCCGGCCGACGGCGGCATCTCGAGCCAGCGCGCGGCGATGACGCGCAGGATGTGAGCGTGGGCGAAGACGAGGCAGTCGCCGCTGAGGGCGCGTAGGCGCTCGAGCACCCGGTCAGCGCGTGCGGCCACCTCGGCCGGGGTCTCGCCGCCGGGACAGCCGTCGCGCCACAGATTCCACCCGGGATGCCGAGCGCGGATCTCCTCGGTGGTCAGTCCCTCGTACTCGCCGTAATCCCATTCGTGGAGGTCCGGATCGATCGCCGGGTCGGTGAACCCGGCGAGCTCGCACGTCTCGCGCGCGCGGCGCATGGGGCTGCACAGGACGATCGCGTAGTCCCGGGTGAGCTCCGTGGCGAGCGCCCGCGCGCGCCGGCGACCCGCGGGGGTGAGCGGAAGATCGGTCCGGCTCGTGTGCTTGAGCGCCGCACTCCACTCGGTCTCGCCGTGACGAACGATGACGGTCTTGAATCGGGACGCCTGGTCGGCCACCACCCCCCATTCTCGCCGATCGGCGCACGCGTACGAGAGCGCTCGGCCGGGGCCGCCTGCGCCTTGATCATGGTTCAATCCCGAACCATGAGCGAATCCATGTGTGCAGAGACAGTGATGATCGTCGGCGACGGCGGCGGCGAGATCGAGGCGTATGTCGCCCGCCCCAGCGAGGAGGGAGCACGAGGCGGGGTGGTGGTGATCCATCACATGCCCGGCTATGACCGGGCCACGAAAGAGATCGTGCGGCGCTTCGCCGAGCTCGGTTACGACGCGATCTGCCCAAATCTCTATTGGCGCCAGGCTCCCGGCGCCGCACCCGACGACGCGGCGGCGACCGCCCGCGCGCAGGGTGGCGTGCCCGACGAGCAGCTGATCGGCGATGTCGCCGGCGCGGCCGAGCATCTGCGCGCACTCCCGACCTCGAACGGAAAGGTCGGGGTGATCGGCTATTGCTCGGGAGGCCGCCAGTCGGTCCTCGCCGCATGCAACGTCGATCTCGACGCCGCCGTCGACTGCTACGGCGCCTTCGTCGTCGGCACGCCGCCCGAGGGGTTTCCGCTGAAGGTCACCAATCTCGTCGATCAGCTCCCCAGCCTGCGCGCGCCGCTGCTCGGGCTGTTCGGTAAGGAGGATTCCCATCCCAGTCCCGAGCAGGTCGCCGAGCTCGACGAGATCCTCAGCGCCCACGACAAGCCGCACGAGTTTCACAGCTACGACGACGCGGGCCATGCCTTCTTCGCCGTCGACCGACCGGCCTATCGCGTCGCGGCCGCCAACGACGGATGGGAACTGATCGAGGCATTCTTCGGCACGCATCTAGGAGGCTGACCATGTGCACCTACGCGACAATGCAGACCGCGCTAGAGGGCAGTGCCAAGGGGCCTCAGAGTAGCTGGTTCCGCGTCACCGACGGGACGATCTACTTCGACCATCCTGTCCACGCGATGGCCGAGCACACGCTGAACATCGACTTCGCCAACCCTTCGAGGGGACCCTCCGCCCGGGTTGCGGTCGAGCTCACGGCCGCTTCGGCCCGCGACCTCATCGCCGCCATCGAGGCCGCGCTCGATTCGGCGCCGGCCGAGCTCAAGGCCTGACCGAGCCGGCGCAGCTCTCGCGCGGCGCCGCCAACGAGTGCGCTGTAGCGCTCAGGCCTTGAGCTTCAGCCGTACCGTGCTCGTGGCACGATTCGTGCCGGTCGTCCTCACGACCACGGTCAGCGAGCGGATCCTCCCCTGCCTGACTTGGCGGGCGAGAAGCCGGGTGGCCGACATCGCCGACGGCTTGATGGTGATCCGCAGTGCCGGCGCGGCAGCATCGAGGCTGATTCTGAGCGTGCCGGCCCCGCCACGTGCCGCGAACCTCAGCTTCTCGCCGCCCGTGGTGCTGACTGCGATCGCGGCGTTGCGCGCTCCGCGCGAGCGCGCAAAGGCCAGGCCCCTGGGCAGCGACAGGGTGATGACCTTGATCGGCGGTTCGATCGAGCCCGCCGCGAGCGAGAGCTCGAGCTTGGGCCGACGGGCTGCGACGCCGATCAGCGACCCGCGGGCGCTCCCCGCCGGGGACGGATCGAAGGTCGACTCGTGCCCGTCGGCGCCGATGGCCGTGCACTGGTCGGCGGCGGGACAGGCGACGCCGGAGAGCGCGTCGGCGCCGTCGACGGTGACGGGCGTCGGCGCGCTCGCTGAGCGGGGATCGAAGGTCAGCTCGTACCCGTCGTCGTCGACCGCGGTGCACTGCTTCGTCGACGGGCACGCGACGCCCTCTAGGGCATCGCCGGCCAAGAGGGCGACGGGGGCCACGGTCCCGGGGTTGGTCGGATCGAAGGTAACCTCGAGACCGTCGTCATCGATGACGGTGCACTGTGTGGCGGAAGGACATGAGACCCCTGCCAGTGCGTCGTTGTTGTCGATCGTGACGGGAGCGGGCGTGCCGGATGCATTCGGATTGAACGTGACCTCCTGGCCGATCTCGTCGACGGCGGTGCACTGACTATCCGTCGGGCATGCAATGGCCGAGAGGGGTTCGATGTCAACGGTGGCGGGCATCGGCGTACCCGGAGAGGCGGGATCGAAGGTGACCTCCTGACCGTCCTCGTCGACCGCCGTGCACTGTGATGCCGACGGGCAGGCGACGCCTGTGAGCTGATTGCCGCCGTCGATCCCGACCGGCTCGGGTGTGCCGGGCAGCTTCGGGTCGAACACCACTTCCTGTCCAGAGCCATCGACAGCCGTGCACTGGGCCAGCGTCGGGCACGCAATGCCGGTGAGGCCGCCGGCGCCATCGACGGTGACACGGGCCGCAACGTGGCGCGAGAGGGGATCGAAGGTGATCTCCTGCCCGCCGACGTCCACGCCGGTGCACTGCTTCGCCGACGGACAGGCGATGGCGGTGGGTGATCCGCCCGGATCGACGCTTACCGGCGCCGACGACGCCAGGCCCGGCTGCGCCAAGCCGAGCACGATTGCCAGCACGGGCACGTACGCACGAAGGGTCACCGCGGACCGATCAGATCACCTAGGAGTCGGTGGCTTCGTAGGCCTCGCAAGACACCGACTCGCGTGCGGCCGCTTCGTCGAGGACGGCGTCGGGATGCTCGGCGGCCATGTGCTCGCGCAAGCGCCGGACGAGTTCCTCATCGGTTGCGGCGGCGATGACGTGGCCACAGGCGTTGCACTCGAGAACTCGCATGCTCACTCCCCGCCCGTGCGCTCGATCTCCTCGACCTCCGCGCGTCGGCGCAGGTGGCGCTCCTCGTCTGAGACCTCGGCTCCGAGGAAGGCCCGGGCGATCTCGGCCGCAACCTCGACGCCGATCACGCGACCGCCCATGCACAGGACGTTCACCGCGTCGTGCTCGACGGCCTGATGCGCGGTGTAGCTGTCATGGATGGTGGAGGCACGCACACCGCGGATCTTGCATGCTGCGACCGACACTCCCGCTCCCGAGCCGCAGACGATGATCCCGCGCTCTGCCGTCCCTGAGGCCACCGCGCGGCCCACCTCGAGCGCTTTCACCGGGTAGTCGATCGGCTCCGTGGTGTCGGTCCCGAGATCGAGCACCTCGTGCCCGGCTCCCGTGACCTCGGCGAGAATCCGCTCGCGGAGCGCGACACCGGCATGATCAAAACCACAGGCGATCCTCATCGCCTCACCTCCTCCAGCTCGTGTGCGGCGAGCAGCGCTGCGCCGAGTACTCCAGACCTGACTCCATGACGGGCGAGCCGGATCGTCGTCCGTCGCCCGACGCCCGGGAGCGTATAGATCTGAGCAACGCGCTTGGCCGGAGCGAGCAGGAGCTCGCCGGCGCGCGCGGCGCCGCCTCCGATCACGACCTCCTCGGGGTCGAAGGTGTTGATCGCGTTGGCGACCCCGACCCCCACGCGCTGACCCCACAGCTCGACGATGCGCGAAGCGGCGGGATCCCCATCGTGGGCCGCCTGCACCGCGTCGGCACCCAGGACCGGCCTGGCCCCCGCGCGCAGGCGACCGAGCGGCGACTCCGGGTGAAGGGTCGCGGCCTGGGCCGCGAGCGCGTCCAGGGCATGGCCGGCGGCGACGAACTCCAGCGACCCGGGCTGGGGGAAGCGCATCGGAGCGGGAACGGATCCGGCGAGATCCATGCCGACGAGGGTGTGGCCGATCTCGCCCGCGGCCCCGGTCGCGCCACGGTAGATCCTCCCGCCGAGCACGATGCCGCCCCCGATACCGGTGCCCACGGTGAGCATGATGAGGTTCCGTGCGGTAAGCCGCAGCTCCTCGTCGTGCGCCTCGGCCAGGGCCGCGACCGTCGCGTCGTTGTCGACGAACACGGGAACCCCGAGGCGTTCGCCGAGGAGCGCTCGCAGGGGCACGTCGGCGAGGGGTACGTTGACCGAGCTCACGGCGCGGCCGGTCTCGAAGTCGACGACCGAGGGCGTACCGATTCCCACCGCGCTGAGATCGTCGCCCTGCACCTGCTTCACGAGGCCCACGAGCTGGTCGATCAGGGCCTGCGAGCTCGCCATCTCGGTGGGCTCGATCACCGACTCGTAGAGCGCCCTGTCGCGCATGCCCGCGGCCAGCACCTTGGTGCCGCCGAGATCGATCCCGACGACCTGACCGGTCATGGCCGGGGCGTTATCTTGGCCGCCGCCTGGGCATCGAGGAGCACGGTGATCGACTCCGCGAGCGACGGGAGGAGCGAGGCGGGCACGTGGGGATCGGGCTCGGCGTCGGGCCCGAACGCGGCGGCGACGGCGTCGGCCTTGGCCGCCCCGGTGACGAGAAAGACGATCTCCCGCGCCGACGCGAGCGCGGGGAAGGTCAGCGTCACCCTCGAGACGATCGGCTCCAGACCTGGCACTTCCACCCCCACCACCAGCTTCGAGCGCTCGGCCAGCGACTCCTGGTCGGGGAAGAGCGACGCCGTGTGCCCGTCGGGACCGAGGCCGAGCAGGAGCAGGTCGAAGCGCGGGGGCCCGGCGGCTCGCAGCTCCTGCTCGTACTCGGCAGCGGCTGCAGTCGGCCCGAGCTCGCCGCGTATCCGCTTGACCACGGGACCCCCGTCACCGAGGGGGTCGAGCAGGGCCGCCTTGGCCATGGCGTAGTTCGAGCGCTCGTCGTCGGGCGGCACGCAGCGCTCGTCGCCGAACCACACGGTCGCACGCTCCCACGCTGTCCCCGCGCTCGCCGCGCTCTCGTACGCCGCGC
>DATCEM010000199.1:0-2211 GCA_036510175.1 Solirubrobacteraceae bacterium
AGGTCCTGCGCGTCGATGCTGATGTGGCGTGCCGGCGGCGGGTCGATCATCTCCAGCACTTCGCGGCCCGCCGCGTTCACCACCTTGGTGGCGATATGCGGATGTACCACGGCTCCCCCGTTGGCGATCGCCGCGTAGGCCACCGCGAGCTGAAGCGGCGTCACCTGTAGCTCACCCTGGCCGACCGCGAGGTTGACGTTGTCGCTCACCGTCCACGGCCCCGGGCGGGTGATCGTGCAACACCGCGAGTGATGGCGCTGCTCGTATCGGAGCTCCTGCGCGCTCAGCTTCGCCCGCCAGGCCGGCGTCGGCAGGTTCCCCGACGCCGCGTAGGGCAGATCGATGCCCGTCCCCTGTCCGATCCCGAACAGGCGCGCCCACTGCTGAAGGGCCCCGCCCTGGCGATGGGTGGTGGGATTGACGTTGAGCTTCGCCCCGAGGTCGTAGAAGAAGTCGCCGTCGGAAACGCGGAGCGCGTCGGTCATGTTCACCACCCCGTAGGCGGCCTTCCCCGAGTTGTGCAGGCACGAGCCCCGGGTGAAGCAGTACTCGCCGGTGTCGTCGTAGGTCTCACCGAGGTTCCAAGCGCCGCTCTCGAGCGCCGCGAGCGCGGTGATCGGCTTGAACGTCGAGCCCGTCGGATACAGACCGTCGGTGGCGCGGTCGACCTGCGGGCTGTTCGTCCCCGAGCCGAACAGGCGCTCGTACTCCCGGTCGGAGATCGGCTTGGTGAACACCGTCGGGTTGTAGGCGGGCAACGACCCCATCGCGTACACCTGCCCGTTCTGCGGGTCCATAGCCACGAACGCGCCGCCCGCGTTCGCGGGGGCGTTGTGGGAGATCGACCGGGCCAGCGAGGCCTGCCCCACCTGCTCGAGCCGGAGGTCGAGCGAGGTCTCGAGCTTGTCGCGTCGCCGCAGGTAACGGTCATAGAAGGCCTCGAGGCCGGTCTGGCCCACGACGGCATTCGCAGGTAGTCCGCCGAACTGCGATTCCCTGAGCTGCGCCGGCGTGATCGGGCCGACATAGCCGAGCAGCTGGGCGGCGAGGTCCCCGTGGGGGTAAGAGTTCAGGTAGACCGTCGCCTCGGTGACGCCGGGCAGGCTCCCGGCCAGGGCGTGGCCCACGGCCGGCCTCACGTCGCTCGCGATTGTCACGTTCGCGTCGGGCAGCAGGTAGGCCGCTCGGGCGACGTCGCAGGCGACCGGCGTGAGCTGCGCGTGGCGCCCGGTGACCTCGCAGGCCCGGGCGCGGGTCGAGATCCGCAGGACTTGCGCGAGCCGGTCGTAGATCTGCTGATCGGCGGCCGGCGGCGTCAGCAGCGCCGGCAGGCTGTGGCCTCGGATGGGGACGGGCAGATCGGCAGGCACGATCTGGATATCGATCCCCCTCCTGTGCCCGACGAGGACGTTTCCATCGCGATCGACGATCTCCCCCCGGGGCACGGAGGTGGCGGCGGTGCGGCGCCCGGTCTGGCCGGGGTGCCGGTGCCCGATCAGGAGGATGGCCACCGCCGCCACGGCCAGCGCGGAGGCGACCGCGAGCCCAGCCATGGCACTGCCCACGCCCAGCGTGCCGAACCGCCTGCGCTTACCCGTGAGCACGCGCCCGGCGGCGCGGTCGAGCTCGTCGCCGAGCTCTTGCAGGACACGTGGGCGTTCGGTCATGAAGCCTCCTTCGGGGTATCCAGATGCGGCTCCAGGGCGTCGGTGAGCGCCCGCAACCCGCGCGATACGCGCGCACGGGCGGTCTGCTCGCTGATCCCCAGCGTCAGCGCGACCTCGTCGTAGGGGCGCTCCTCGACCACGCGCAGCTGGAGCGCTTGCCGCTGAGCGTCGCTGAGGCGCGCGAGCTCGTGCCCGAGTGCGGCCCGGAGCTCACCCAGGCCGGCGCGTTCCTCGATCAGCGCGAGGTCGTCGTGATGCACCGTGGGCACGCGGATGCCCATCCGCTCGATCACCCGGCGCTCGACCCGAGCTTTGCGCAGGTAGCGGCTATAACGCCGGCGCGCGACGGTGAAGAGCCACGCGCGCTTCTGCTCGGCGCCGAGCTCGGCCACTCGTCCCCATGACCCCAGCGCGATGGCGAAGGTCTCCGCCGTCAGCTCCACCGCGGTCTCGACGTCGAGCGTCCGGCGGGCGAGAAACACGAGCACGGCCTCTCCCTCCCGCTGGTAGAGCAGCGAAAACGCGTCTGCATCGTCCATCACTC
>DATCEM010000200.1:0-3319 GCA_036510175.1 Solirubrobacteraceae bacterium
GTATCCCGTTCAGCTCGGCTACGGCTGAGCGAGCCCGCCGGCCTGGCCGCGAGGCTCGCCGAGCCTGCGGCGCGTCCGGTCCCTGAGGTTCCGTCTGCGGCCCGCGCTACGCTAAACGGTCCTAGCTATGCCGAAGTTCGAGCTCGAAGCCGCCTACCGCCCGAACGCCGATCAGCCGGCCGCAATCGCCTCGATCGCCGAGGGGATCGAAGCCGGCGAGCGGTTCGTGACGCTGCTCGGAGCGACGGGCACGGGCAAGACGATGACCATGGCCGGCACGATCGAGGCGGTGCAGAAGCCGGCACTGATCATCGCCCACAATAAGACGCTCGCCGCCCAGCTGTGCAACGAGTTTCGCGCCTACTTCCCGCGCAACGCGGTCGAGTACTTCGTCTCCTACTACGACTACTACCAGCCCGAGGCGTACGTCCCGAGCAGGGATCTCTACATCGAGAAGGACTCGGCGATCAACCAGGAGATCGACCGGCTGCGCCACTCCGCGACCGCGGCCCTGTTCGCCAGACGCGACGTGATCATCGTGGCCAGCGTGTCCTGCATCTACGGCCTCGGATCACCCGAGGTCTACGAGACGAACCTGCAGACCCTGAGCAAGGGTGAGTACATCGACCGGGATACGCTGCTGCGCAAGCTTGTCTCGATTCAGTACACGCGCAACGACACGGCGCTCGCTCGAGGCACGTTCCGGGTGCGCGGCGAGACGCTCGAGGTCTTCCCTGCCTATGCCGAGACCGCTTTTCGCGCCGTGCTCTTCGGCGACGAGATCGAGCGGCTCCAGCACTTCGATCCGCTGACCGGCGAGCTCATCGAGGATGACCTCGAGCACGTCGGGATCTGGCCGGCGACTCACTACAACGTGCGCGAGGGGATGATCGAGGACGCCGTACAGCAGATCGGCGCCGAGCTCAACCAACGGTGCGCCGAGCTCGAGGCCGAGGGGAAGCTGCTCGAGTCCCACCGGCTGCGCCAGCGCACGCAGTACGACATGGAGATGCTCCGCGAGCTCGGCTTCTGCAGCGGAATCGAGAACTACTCGCGCATCCTCGACGGGCGCCAGCGGGGCGACCGCCCCTACTGCCTGCTCGACTACTTCCCCGAGGACTTCGTGTGCTTCATCGACGAGTCCCACCAGACGGTCCCGCAGATCGGGGGGATGTCCGAGGGCGACCGGTCACGCAAGCAGACGCTCGTCGACTACGGCTTCCGCCTCCCCTCGGCACTCGACAACCGTCCCCAGACCTTCCAGGAGTTCCTCTCGATCACGCCCCAGATCGTGTTCGTCTCCGCCACCCCCGGCGACTATGAGCGCACCCGCGGCGAGCGTACCGTCGAGCAGATCGTCAGGCCGACGGGGATCGTCGATCCCGAGATCGAGGTCCGCGAGACCCGCAACCAGATCGACGACCTGATGAACGAGATCCGGGCCCGTGTCGATCGTAATGAGCGCACCCTGGTCACGACGCTGACCAAGAAGATGTCCGAGGATCTCACCGACTATCTGCTCGAGACGGGCTTCCGGGTCCGTTACCTGCACTCGGAGATCGACACCCTCGAGCGGATCCAGATCATCCGCCAGCTCCGGCTCGGGGAGTTCGACGTGCTCGTGGGAGTGAATCTGCTGCGCGAGGGGCTCGACCTGCCCGAGGTTTCGCTCGTGGCCATCCTCGACGCCGACAAGGAGGGCTTCCTCCGCG
Source organism: Solirubrobacteraceae bacterium (assembly GCA_036510175.1). Taxonomy (GTDB): domain Bacteria; phylum Actinomycetota; class Thermoleophilia; order Solirubrobacterales; family Solirubrobacteraceae; genus Palsa-465. The sequence continues at coordinate 1,713 of DATCEM010000200.1, forward strand.
GCGAGACCTCCCTGATCCAGACGATCGGGCGCGCGGCGAGGAACATCGAGGGGAAGGTGCTCATGTATGCCGACCGCGAGACGGCAGCAATGCGCGCAGCGATCGGGGAGACCGACCGCCGCCGCGAGATCCAGCGGGCATACAACGTCGAGCACGGGATCACGCCCGAGACCATCGTCAAGGGAATCTCCGACATCGCCGAGTTCCTCCAATCAGAGTCCAAGGTGCCGCGCTCCCGCCGGCGGCGGGTGCGCGAGAGCGACGGCATGGAGCCGGCGGAGATCGAGCGCACCATCGTCGAGCTCGAGGAGGAGATGCTGGTGGCGGCGGAGGAGCTCCGGTTCGAGTACGCCGCGAAGCTGCGCGACGAGATCCGCGATCTCAAGCATGCCCTCGACCGGGCCGTCGCCGAAGGTCGCGCACCCGCCCGCTGAGGCGCGCCTCGGGCGCCAGCGTGAGGTACCCTGCGCGAGCTGCCATCTCGTCGATATGGAGGAACGCTAGCGTGGCCCTTGATCGTCAGAGCATCGAGAAGAAAGACTTTCCCATCGGCCGACGGGGCTACGACCCGGAGGCGGTCGACGTTCATCTTGTGAGCCTCGCCGACGAGATCGACGAGCTCAAGCGCTCGGCCCGGCGCCGCAGCGAGACGCTCGCCTCGGCGGCCAGCGAGCAGGTGCGGGCGATCGTCGAAGCCGCCGAGACCAGCGCCAGCGACATCCAGCGCCAGGCCGAGGAGGACGCGCGCGACATCCGCACCGAGGCGACATCGGAAGCCCAGCACACGCGCGACCAGGCTGCCGAGCAGGCGCGCGAGTACGTCGCCAAGGTCTCCGAGTCCACCGCGGTGATGCTCCAGCGCCTCGACGCCATGGAGAGCGAGCTGGGCGCCCTGGTCGAGTCGCTGCGAACCGGATCGAATCGCCTGAACGCTGACGTCCAGCTCCTCGAGGGGAATCTGACCGACCTGACCGACGCGGCGACGACCCGGCCACGCTTCGAGCCCGAGACCGAGCCCTACGCCGAATACCCCGCCGCGGAGCCGGCCGTGAACGTCGTCTACGAGGAGGTCGAGATCGAGACCATCCCCGAGGCCGAGATCGCCGGCCAGCCGGCCCTCGGCGACCCGCTCGACGATCTCGCCGCCGAGGCGGCCGAGCCGGGGGCCGCGGATGGGTCCGACGACACCGAAGGCGCTCGTCTGATCGCCCTCAACATGGCGCTCAACGGGACGCCGCGCGAGGAGACCGACCGCTATCTCGCCGATAACTTCCGGCTCCCCGATCGGAGTGGGCTGCTGGATGAGGTCTACGCATCGGTGGAGTGAGCTCCGGGCGCCGTCGTTCCCGGCTACGCGCGTCCCTAAGTGTGGGTGGCGGGCTCGGGCCGGGTGCTGGGTTCGGACGCAAGTACGATGAACGTAACGTTTCCGCCGCTATTCGGAAAGACTGTTACGTGTAAGCGCTGTCGGAGCTGCATCGCGGCTCGCCGGCCGTGATGCAGCTCGATGCCGAGCGCCGCGGAGGACGGATTGCGATCGAACCCTTATACGCTCAGAGGTATGCGAGCCGGTCGCGAGGAGCCGACGGTTGATCTTCATGCGGCTC
>DATCEM010000201.1:0-8660 GCA_036510175.1 Solirubrobacteraceae bacterium
CCCCCCCGGCGAGGAGCTGTCGGGCGGCGGCGACTCGGCCGCGCGGGGCCACCCAGAACCAGGCCAGGGCGATGCCGGGGACGACGGCGAGGGCCACGAGCATCTTGGTCTCGAAGCCCAGGCCGACGCACAGGCCGCTGAGGACGAGCCAGCGGGTGCGGCCGTCCTCGAGCGCACGGACGAAGAACCACAGGGCGGCGACGCAGAGGAGGACGAGGAGGGCATCGGGATTGTTGTGTCGGGAGATGGCCACGGTGATCGGCGTCGTCGCGAGCGCCAGGGCGGCCACGAAGCCCGCCACGCGGCCGAAGCGGCGGCGCACGAGGTCGTAGAGGAGCCCGACGGCAAGCACGCCCATCAGCGCCTCGGGGATGAGCACGCTCAGGGGGTGAAAGCCGAAGATCCGCGCCGAGAGCGACTCGATCCACAGCGCCAGCGGCGGCTTGTCGACCGTCATGAGGCCGGACTTGTCCATCGAGGCGAAGAGGAAGTCGTGCCAGTTCGTGCTCATCGAGCGCACGGCCGCGGCGTAATAGGTGTTCGCCCAGCCGTTGATGCTCAGGCCCCAGAGGTTGAGCGCGCTCGCGAGGGCGAGGACGCCGATGAGCTCGGGGCGGGCGATGGCGCGCTGGGCGACGCGGGGGAGGGAGCGCCCGGTGCGCGAGTGCAGGCGGCTGGCCCAGGGCGCGAGTGCGGGATAGGAGTCGGTCGTCATGGCATGGATCCGGGGTCGGGTGGTTCAGCTTGGGCGAGGAAGCTCAGAGCGAGCTAAGAAAGCGGTCGATCGGCGACCGCGGCCTTATGCGGAGCAAACACCCAGTAGCGCAGGCCGAGGTAGCGCACGACGGTGGCGAGGGTGCTCGAGCTCACCAGGACGGCGACCTCGAGCGCGCGCGCGGGCCGGCGATCGACGCCGTCGAGCACGAGCAGCGCGCCGCTGGTGATCGCCACCGTGGCGAGGAAGACGAAGGCACCCTGGGCCTGGTCGCGCAGGACGCCCGTCCTGCCCGTGCGCCCGAAGGTGATGCGGCGGTTGGCCGCCGTGTTCGCCACCGCGGTCAACGCCAGCGCGAGGACGTTGGCGGCGCCCGCGGGCAGCGGTCCGAGCAGGAGCAGATAGAGGACGCCGTAGGCCGCCGTCGAGGCTACCCCGATCGCCGCGAAGCGGGCGATCGGGCTCGAGCAGAGCAGGCGCCCGACGCCCCGCAGGTCGGCGGCTGCGGTCGAGACGATGGCGACGCGCGAGTCCGGATCCTCGACCCAGTCGACGGGAACCTCGTGGATCCGCATCCCCGCGCGCTGGGCGAGCATCAGGAGCTCGGTGTCGAAGAACCACTCCTCGTCACGCACGCGGGGAACGAGCTCGCGCGCGGCATCGGCGCGGATCGCCTTGAAGCCGCACTGCGCGTCGCTGAAGCGGGCGCCGAGGGCGAGGCGCAGGATGCCGTTGTAGGCGCGCGAGATGAGCTCGCGCTTGGGGCTCCGGGTGACGCGCGCGCCGCGCCCGAGGCGGGTGCCGATGGCCAGGTCGCTGTGGCCTGAGATGAGCGGAGCGAGGAGAGGGAGGAGCGCGCGCAGATCGGTCGAGAGGTCGACGTCCATGTAGCACAGGACGAGGGCGTCGCTGACACTCCAGGCGGCTCTCAGCGCTCGCCCGCGGCCTCGCTCGGGGAGGTGCAGCACGTGCACGCGGTCGAGCTCGGAGGCGAGCCGGCGGGCGATCTCGAGCGTCCGATCGGTGCTCGCATTGTCCGCGATCACCATCTGCCAGGAGAACGGAAGATTGTCAGCCAGAAAACCATGCAGCCGACGCAGCGAAACATCTACCACTGCTTGTTCGTTATAGACGGGAACCACGATCTCGACCTGGGGGCGCGTTCCAGGAAGGGGGCCACGAACGGGGCGCAGGCGGGATGCCTGCGCCCCGTTCGGCCGATGGCGCGTGGAATGGCTCAGCGCGCTCACGAGCCTAGGGCTGGTCGGGTACGCGGATCGCCTCGGCGTACAGGCCGGCGGCGGCGACGACGGCGCCAAGCGCGCCGACCGCCCCCAACGCCAGGCCGGCGAGGGCGCGTTTACGAGGGGTGCGGGGTCCGGGCATCACTTACGGTCTCCAAATGCGGGTGGTGGTCTAGTGCTCGAAAGCCATCATCGGGGTCCGGATTAAGTGAGTTGCAAGAGGTGTGTAAGGCGGAGGTAGGAAGGGGGCTTTTGGCCCGGCCCGCCGCCCGCGCCCCGCGCGACGTGGACGCTTTTAACCACCGCATGGGTGGTCAATAGCGTCCACGTCACCTCGGCCCACCCCCGAGAAGCCGCCACGTTCGCGCCCGGGAACGCACCGGGCTCGGGCCGCGCGCCGAGTCCGATCGCCATGCGCCCGGGGCTCACACCCTGACGCAGGTTAAGCCGCATATATCGGCTCAACCTGCCTCGCCCCCCGGGCCCGCCCCCCATGCAAGCACGGGCGACGCTCTACGCCGCCTCCTGCGCCAGCCGTCCCTTCGCCCGCAGGAGCTGGCGCTCGACGGTGCGCCGCGTGTCGCCGGTGCGGTCGGCCATCTCCACGTAGGTCAGCCCCGCGGCGTGCATCCACACCAGCCGCTGCTGTCGCTCCGATAGTCGCCTGACCCCGGCAAGACGGTCGTGGAGCTCGACGACCTCGGCCGGCCCGGGGGCGACCGAAGGCAAGGGCAACTCGCCGAGCCGCTCGATCTCGGCGTCGAGCGAGAGCTCGCGGCGATCACGCCGGGCCAGCTTGTAGGCCTCGCGCACCGCGGTGGTGGAGAGCCATGAGAGCACCGCCTCCCGGTGCACGTGATCGGCGTGGCGGATCAGCCGGCTCCAGGCGATCTGGCAGGCGTCCTCGATCACCGGCTCCGAAGCGCGCACGTCGGAGCGAACGATCTGGCGCAGGCGGGGCGACAGCAGTCGGTAGAGCTCTTCGAGGTCACCGACCACGGAGGGCTCCGCTGGGGAGTAACGAGACATTGACTCTAATTGAGACTAAGTTGATACGAACAAGCCTAGCAAGATCGTTTCAGAATTGTTAGGCTGAATTTGCCTCAGTTGGATCGCCCATCCCCATAAAGGAGCTCCAGGTGCCCCTCGTCGCCGCCGTCACCGCAACGCCAGATCTCACCGCCCTCCCGGGCAGCAACGTCCTGCAGCAGCTCGTCAACGGCGCGGCGGCATGGGCGCTCGCGATCGCGCTGATCGGCGCGTTCGTCGGCGCCGCGCTGTGGGCGGTGGCGTCCCACAGCCACAATCACCAGTACGCGGCGCGCGGACGCATGGCAGCTCTGATCTCCGCCGCCTCGGCGCTCATCGTCGGCGCGGCCCCCGGCCTCGTGAACTTCTTCCAGCACCTCGGGGCGACCGCGAAGTGATCCGCCCCCTGGCGCATGCACGGCGAAGGAGCGGCTCCATGACCTTCGACAGCTACGGCCCGTCGCGATCGCGCCACGCGGCCTTTGCGCTCGCCGCGGCGATCGCCCTGGCCGGCGGCGCGGCGCTGATCGCCACCTCCGGCGGCGCCGCGAAGCGGACCAAGATCCCCGGCGCGGCGGCCGCTGCGACCACACCCACGCGCGCGGGCGACCAAGACCAGTTCCCCCACACCCCCACCGGCGCGGTGGCAGCGGCCACGGCCTGGTGCATGGACATCGAGGGGGCGTTCTTCAACGGCGGTTGGGTCACCACGATCAGCGCCCTGGGTACCAGCCACCTTCGGAGGATCGCCGAGCGCACCGAGCTCGCCGCGGCGCGCGCCCACCGACGCCTCATGGCCGCGCACACACCGTTTGCCGCGCGCGTCTGGCCGCTCGCCTATGCGGTGCAGCAGTACTCGGCCACCTCGGCGCGCGTGCGCGTGTGGCAGGTCTACGCGATCGCCATCGCCTCACCCGGAGCCACGACGGGGTTCCAGACCACCACCGTCTCGCTCCAGTGGTCAGACGGCACCTGGAAGATCGCCGACGCGCCCGGCGGCCCCGACCTCACGCCTCCCGGCCGCGACGCGAACCCGGGCCAGGTCGCGAGCTGGATCGACTCAACGAAGCAGCTCAAGGACTACCAATATGCGCCGTAGAACCGGAACCATCGCTGCGCTGGCGCTTGCCCTCTGCGTGTTCACCCCCGCGCCCGCATCCGCCAACCTCCTCAACGGCTCTTGCCGCCTCGCCCGCACCACCGTCGCGCCCCAGTCCCTGGCCAACGCTTGCCAAGCCGTCGTTCGCCCGGACTCGGTCTGGGGCATAGTCAAGAAGGCCGGGGGCATCGTGAAGAAGGTCATCACCGCACCCATCAGCGGAGCCGCGGGAGCGGTCGCCGGGATCGGACTCTCGGCGATCGTCAGCTGGGTGCTCGGCGGCGCCGGATCCGCGCTCCACGAGACGGCGACCCTGCTCGGTAAGACGACGACCCCGGACCTCGGCGAGCCCTGGTTCAAGTCGACGTACGTGCACATCGGGGCGATCGCGACCCTGCTCACCCTCCCGTTCCTCTTCGCGGCCGCGGTGCAGGCGCTCATGCGCTCCGACCTCGCCATGCTCGTGCGCGCGACGTTCGGCTACCTGCCGCTGGCGGTCATCTCGATCGTGGTCGCATCACGGGTCACAACCCTGTTGCTCGAAGCCTCGGACAGCGTCTCGCACGCCATCGAGCGGGCCGCGGGCGGCGCTGCGACAGCCTTTCTCGTGAAGACGAGCACCTCACTCGGCGGTCTCGGCGCGATCGACGGATCGCCCTTCGTCGCCTTCCTCGTCGGGTTCTTCGTTGTCGCGGGGGCGCTCGTGCTCTGGCTCGAGCTGCTCCTCCGCGAGGTCGCCGTCTACGTGATCGTGCTCTCGCTGCCGCTCGTCTTCGCTGCCTTCGTGTGGCCCGCGCGTCGGGTCTGGGCGATCCGGGCGGTGGAGATGCTGGTGGCGCTGATCCTGTCGAAGATCGCGATGGTGGCGGTGCTGGCACTTGGCGCCGGCGCCCTCAAGCACGCCGCGGCCAGCTCCAGCATCGTCAGCCTGTTCTCGGGAGTCGCGCTGGTCACCCTTGGGATCTTCAGCCCCTGGGCGCTGGTGAAGCTCATGCCCCTCGGTGAGCTCGCGGCGGGCGCCGCGAGTCCGCTGCGCCCCGAGCTCGCCAGGGCGAAGCAATTCGCCGGGGGGATCGCGAGCCCCTGGGCCGACGCAGGCACCGATTGGGCGGCGGACATCGTCTCTCGCATGCGCGACCAGGCGACGAGCACAGGCCCGACCTCGGGGCAGGGCGCCGAGGCCGAGGCTGCGCGCATGACCGACCTCGGCTCCGAGACCGGCTCCCGTGAGACCGCGAGCACGACAGACGGTGATCAGGGGGTGACGGGAGGCGAGAGCACGGACCCGCTCCGGGGCACAGCCGGTGCGCCCGGTGGCCAGATGGCCGGCGCGCCCGGCGAGGCCGGTGCGCCCGGCGCACCCGGCGCACCACCCGACCCGGCCCAGGGCGGGGCCGAGCATCAGCAGGCCAGCGGCGCGGAGCTCGGCCCCTCGCCCAGATTCGAAGGCTTCGAAGGAGCCGAGGCTCTCTATCAGCATCCCGCCAATCCGCCCATGTGGACGGGGCCTCCCGATCAGAGCCCGCCGCCGCCCGAGGACGACGATGCGCGGCCGCCCACCCAGGACCCTGAGGACGGGCGACTGTGAACCGGTTGACCTACCGCTTCGGGCCGCTCGAACGGCGCGGGATCCTCGGGCCCGTGCGGGCCGGGCAGGCGGCGATCCTCGGCGGCGGGGCGCTGCTGGCGATCCTCGTCCTCGATAGCGCGCCGTCGGCGGCCGGGGTCGCCGTCTCGATGCTCCTCGTCTCCCTCGCCTTGGTCCTCGCCGTGGCGCCCGTCGGCCACCGGACGCTCGAAGAATGGCTGCCGGTGCTGACGGCGTTCGCGCTGCGGCGGCTCGGCGGCCGCACGCACTTTCGCTCGTGGACGCCGCTCCAGGGCTTCGGCGCGCGGCGGCGCTCCGCGGTCGCGGTGCCGCCCGCGCTCCACGGCGTCGAGATCCGCGAGCTCGAATACCGCGACCGCACGGTCGGGGCGCTCAGCGAGAGGGGTGGCCGCTGGATGACCGCGGTGCTGGCCTGCCGGGTGGTGGCCTTCTCGCTGCTCGATGCCGAGGCGCAGGAGCGTCGTCTCGCGCGCTGGGGCGTCGTCCTCTCGAGCGCCGCCGGCACCCCGGTCCGGCGGATCCAGTGGATCGAGCGCACCGCCCCCGCCCAGGGGGACGAGCTCGCGCGCTGGCTCCACGCCGAGCACGATCCCGCCGTGCCGCTGCGGGGCACGCCGATGATCGAGTCCTACCTCGAGCTCATCGGCTCGACGGCTCGGGTGACCCAGGAGCACGAGATCCTCGTCGCCGTACAGGTCGACGCGCGGCGCGAGGGGGCGCAAGCGCTGCTCGAGCAAACCGAGCGGATCGCCCAGGGGCTCGAGGCCGCCGAGGTCAAGGTCCTCGGCGCCCTGTCCGCCGGCCAGCTCTCGCGCGCGCTGCGCACCGCGTTCGATCCCTACGCGCGCACCGAGCTCGCGGCCCTCGAAGCGGCCGACCCCGAGCGCGACGGCCTCGCGGTAGAGAACGCATGGCCTCTCGGCGCCCGGGAGGCGTGGGACCACTACCAGTCCGACGGAGCCCTCCACGCCAGTTACTGGATCGGCGCCTGGCCCCGGGTCGACGTCTCGCCCATGTTCATGGACGCGCTGCTCGGGCGCTCGAGCTGCGTGCGCACGGTCTCCGTGTGCTTCGAGCCGCTCCCGCCCGATCGCTCGACCCGGGACGTCGAGGCCGCGGTCACTCGCGACCGCGCCGATCGCGATCTACGCCGGCGCTTTGGCCAGACCGACACGGCACGCCAGCGCCAGGCCGAGGAGGCAACCATGCGCCGCGAGTCAGAGCTCGCAGCCGGTCACGGCGAGGTCCGCCTGGCCGGGTTCGTCACCGTGTCCGGGCGCGATGTCGACGACCTGCGCCGGAGCTGCGGCGAGGTCCTCGAGCACGCCGCGCGCGCCCGCCTCGAGCTCCACCGCCTCTACGGCCAGCAGGCCGAGGCCTTCACCTTCACGTTGCCGCTGGGCCGGGGGCTGAGGTGAGCGCCGCGCGCCCCGGACACCGCACGACGACCCGCCACGCGCAGGCCATCTACCCGTTCATGGCCGCCGGCGGCCTCGGCGGGCGCGGCGTCTTCATCGGACGCGACTCGGCCGGCGGCGCCTTCTGTTACGACCCGTGGGTTCTCTACGGCGACGGGGCGCTCGACGATCCCAACGCCATCGTTCTCGGCAAGCTCGGACAGGGCAAGAGCGCGCTCGTCAAGACGCTGCTGTGGCGGATGCTCCTCTTCGGCCGGCGCGCGTTCGTCCTCGACGTCAAGCGCGAGTACGGCCCTCTGTGCCGGGCCGTGGGAGTGGAGCCGATCTCCCTCGTGCCCGGCGGCGGTGTCCGACTTAATCCGCTCGCCTCCCGCCCCGAGGAGCACGCTCAGCTCGAGCTCCTGCGCGCGGTCGCCGTCACCGCCCTCGACGGCCCGGTGACGCAGATCGAGGCCGGCGCGCTGCGCGAGGCACTCCGAGTCGTGCGCGACGGGGGCGTCGGCGATCCGACGCTGCCGGAGATCGCCGCCGTCCTCTTCAGTCCCACGGGCGAGATGTCCGCACGCTTGCGTACCACCAGCGAGGCGCTTGCGGCGGACGTCCGGCGTTGCGCGCTCGCGCTCCAGGACCTGTGCGAGGGCCCGCTGCGGGGCATGTTCGACGGGCCGACGACGCCTGGACTCGACCTCGACTCCAGGCTCGTGGTCCTCGATCTCCACGCGGTCAAGGACTCGCCCGCCGTGGGGATCCTCATGGCCTGCGCGACGGCGTGGATGAGCGCGCTGCTTGCGCGGATGGCCGAGCGCCCGGGGCGCGAGCGGCTTATCAACGTCGCCGACGAGTCGTGGAAGATCGTCCAGCACACCGGGCTCGGCGAGTGGTTCCAATCGAACTTCAAGCTCGCGCGCCAGTTCGGGGTGATGAACCTCGTCGTGTTGCACAAGCTCGCGGACCTCCAGGCGGCCGGCGACGCCGGGTCGAGGGCGGCGCGAATCGCCGAGGGGCTGATCGCCGACGCTTCGACGCGGATCGTCTACCACCAGGATGAGAGCCAGGTGCCGCTGACCCGGACCCTGCTCGGGCTCTCCGAGTCAGAGGCGCAGCTCATCTCGATGCTCTCGGCCGGGCAGGCCCTATGGCGCGTCGGCTCGCGCTCGTTCGTCGTGCAGCACTATCGCTCGCAGCTCGAGGCGTCCTTGACCAACACCGACACGGGGATGCGGGCGACGGGGGAGCGGGTGGTGCGGGGATGAGCTCGCGCCCGTCGTCACGATCCTCGGGGGACGTATTCGCGGTCGCCATCGCGGGGCTGGTGCTCGGGCTCGGCCTGCTCGTGTGGGCGTGGGGCGGGGTCGCCGGCGTCCTCTTCGGCGATGGCTGGCCCCACCTGCAGGCAGGCGAGATCGCCGGCATCCTCGTTCGACTACCAGGGTCGCTCACGCACCCGGCGCTGGCCTGGCCGGCCGCCGAGCGATCCCGGCTCCCGGGCACGGCCGGCTTCTATGTGGCGCTGATGCTCGTCGGGGCGGCGGTCGTGGCACTCGCC
>DATCEM010000202.1:0-3184 GCA_036510175.1 Solirubrobacteraceae bacterium
GCCAGTCGTTCGCCGCGATCCGGGCTCATGCCGGCAGCCTTCCGCCCGCGGTCCGCTCCCTCGCGTTCCTGCTCGCCCTGGCCGGCTTCGCCTCGAAGGCCGGAGCGGTGCCGCTGCACGTCTGGCTGCCGCGCGCCCATCCCGAGGCGCCCGGCCCGGTTTCCGCGCTCATGTCGGGTGCCATGGTGAACCTCGGCATCTACGGCATCGTGCGAACAGGCGATGGCCTCCTCGGCGGAGGTCAGATGTGGTGGTGGCTGGCCGTGGCCGGCCTCGGCGTCGTCTCGGCGCTGTTCGGCGCGCTCCACGCCGCGGCGAGCTCGGACCTCAAGCGCCTGCTCGCATATTCCACGGTCGACAACATGGGCATTGTCCTGATCGGTGTCGGTGCCTCAGGCGCCCTCGCTGCCCGTGGGCACGGCGTCCTCGCGGCACTGGCCATGGTCGCGGCGCTTTTCCACGTGATAAGCCACGCGGCCGTCAAGGGCTGCCTGTTCCTGGGCGCGGGATCGGTCCAGCACGCGGCCGGCACCCGCGACCTCGACCGTCTCGGCGGGCTCCTGCGACGGCTGCCGGCGACGGCCACCCTGTTCGGGATCGCCGCGCTGTCGATCTGCGCCCTGCCGCCCTTCAGCGGTTTCGCGGGCGAATGGCTGCTGCTGCAAGCCCTCCTGCGGGGCTTCTCCGGCCACAGCGCGGCGACGGCAACAGCGCTGCTGGCGGGCGTCGCGGCGCTCGCGCTGACGGGCGGCCTCACCGCCGCCGCGTTCGTGAAGGCATTCGGCATCGGTTTCCTGGGCCAGCCCCGCACACCCTCGGCCGAGGCCGCGGCCGAGGTAACCCCGGCGATGGTAGCCGGCATGGCGCTCCTTGCCGTGCCGTGCCTTGTTCTCGGCGCAGTCCCCGGTGCCATCGTGCCGCTGCTGGTCAAGGCCTCGGGCACAGCCCTGGGCGGCACACCGCCCGCCCCGGTCCGCGCAGGCACGGGCCTCGCCATCGCGGGGAGCACGGACGTGATCCAGCCGGCGCTCCTGACCGCGGCGCTCATCGCCGCGCTCGTTCTCGCCTGGGCGCTCGTCCGCGCCCGCGCCCGCGCCGGAGCGCGGCGCGCCGAGGCCTGGGCATGCGGCCGGGAACTGCAGACAGCGCGGATGCAGTACACGGCGACGTCGTTCGCCGAACCGCTCCAGCGCGTCTTCGAGGACGTGCTGCGCCCCGACCGCGACCTTGATGTCAGCCACCTCGCCGAGTCGCAGTACTTCGAGGATGCCATCGCCTACAGCAGCCGGATCGACGACGCAATCGAGCGCCACTGGTACCGGCCGCTGATCGGCCTGGTCAGCCGCTGGGGCGAGGTGGCACGGCGCGCCCAGAACGGGAGCATGCACCGCTACCTTGCCTACGGGCTCGTCGCCCTTGTCGTTGTGCTCGTGCTGGCATGAGGGCCTCACTTGCCGCCTCAGCCGGCGTGTCGCTTCTCCAGGTCGGCGCGGCCGGCATCGGCGGCCCGCTCCTTTACGGCCTCATGGCGAAGGTGCGGGCCCGGGCTGAGGGACGCGCCGGCGCTCCCGTCCGCCAGCCTCTCCTCGACCTGAGGAAGCTCCTCCCGAAGGAGCGCATCCACGCCACGCACTCCAGCGCGGTGCTCCCACTCGCCCCGCTCGTCCTCATCGCCTCTACCGCGGTCGCCGTCGCGATCACGCCGCTCATCTCGACCGGGCCCGCGCTCGGCCGGACCGCGGACGTGTTCGTCATCGTCTTCTTCCTCCTCCTGGGCTCGGTGGCGGTCGCCCTGGGCGGCCTCGACGCGGGCACCGCGTTCGGGGGAATGGGGGCGAGCAGGGCGATGACGATCGGGGCGCTCGCCGAGCCCGCCCTCCTCGTCGCGGTGCTCGCGCTGTCCATACAGGCCAGGACCTCGAACCTGCCGGGGATCGTCTCGGCCACCCTCGCCCACCCCCAGTGGATAGCGAGCCCGGAGCGGGTGCTCGCCCTATTCGCCCTCGTCATTGTCGTGTTCGCCGAGACCGGCCGGATCCCGGTCGACAACCCCGCCACCCACCTTGAGCTGACGATGATCCACGAGGCGATGGTGCTGGAGTACGCGGGGCCTGAACTCGCGCTCGTCACCCTCGGCGAGGCGATGCGCCTCGGGCTCCTCCTCTCGCTGGTGGCGAACCTGTTCTTCCCCTGGGGCATAGCCGCGACGGCAAGCGTCCCGCGCCTCGTGCTCGGGCTGGCAGTGCTCGGAGCCAAGACGGCCGCGATCGCCGGGGTGATCGCCGTCGTCGAGGTCTCCGCTGCGAAGCTGCGGCTGTTCCGCGTTCCCGAGATCCTCGCGGCCGCGTTCGTGCTCGCCGTGCTGGCGGTCGTCACCGGGCTGGTCATGCCATGACCGGATTCGCCTACCACGGGCCGCTCGGCCTGGCCGCCGGGGCCGTGCTCGCATGCGCTGTAGTGACGCTGTGGCGGCGTGACCTGCGCGCGATCGTCTCGGTCCTCGCCCTCCAGGGAATCGCCCTGGGTGCCACCGCCGCGGTGCTCGCCGCCCACTCCCGCGACATCGGCCTGGGCATCACCGCCGCACTCGTCCTGGCCGCCAAGGGGTTCATCATCCCGGCCCTGCTCCGCCGGGTGGTCCGCCGCGACCCCGGCAGCAGGGAAACAGCCCCCCTGGTCAACGTGCCGGCATCCCTTCTCGCCGCCGCCGTGCTCATCGTCGTGTCCTACCTGGCGAGCGGGAAGGTCACGGCGCTGGCCCCGGGCACCGCCTCCGGGCTCGCCCCGATCGGCGTGGCCACGGTCCTCATCGGCTTCTTCATGCTCTCGACGAGGCGCAAGGCCGTCTCCCAGATCGTCGGGCTCCTGCTGATCGACAACGGGGTCGCGCTCGCCACGTTCCTCCTCACGGGCGGCGTGCCGCTCCTCGTCGAGTTCGGGACATCCCTGGACGTCCTGCTCGTCGTCGTCGTCCTGCGGGTCCTCGCCACGACGATGCGGGCCCGCTTCGGCCCCTTCGACCTCGACCAGCTCCGGGAGCTCCACGACTGATGCTTATCTACGCTGTCCTCGCCGTGCCGCTCGCCGCCGGGATGGCCGCCGCCGTCCTGCCGTGGTAGCGACTGGCCGGCTGGGCCGCGGCCGCGGCCAACGGCGCCGTCCTCGTCCTGGGCATCGCGCTCGC
>DATCEM010000203.1:0-4715 GCA_036510175.1 Solirubrobacteraceae bacterium
GCGGTGGCGCGAGCCTCCGAGCCGCCCGGCGACTCAGATACGGCGGTCGCATGATTGACTGACCGCCCGGTGCCGCGGTTAATCGACAAGCTTCCGCTGAGAAAGGTCGGGTTCGGGGCGCTGCGTGAGCGCCGCCCGTCCGTCGCAGTTCCTCGCGATCGGCGTGCGCTCGTCGCCGTCGCCGCGGTGATCGTGGTCGTGCTCATCGTCCTCATCGCGAGCTCGGGCGGCCAGGCGATCACCCCCCCGGCCACCGGGGCGGCGTCGGTGGTGCCGAGCGACGCCTTGGCCTACATCCACGTCTCCACCGACGAGTCGCGCTCTGCCGTCAAGAGTGCGCTCGCGCTCGCGGCGCGCTTCCCCGGCTATGCGGGGCTGCGCGACGGGCTGCTGGCGCGGCTCGGCGCCACCGGTCCCGGCGTCGCCGTGGACTTCGCCAGCGAGGTCCGGCCCTGGCTGGGCAAGGAGGTCGCGTTCGCCCTCTTCGATACGAGCACGTCGACGTCGGGATCGCTGATCGTCGTCGCGGTGGCGCACCGCCGCCCCGCCGAGCGCTTCGTCGCCGGACTGCCGACTGACGGCTCGGCGAGCTACGAGGGGACGACGATCACCGGTCACCCCGGGGCGGGCGACACGGCCTTCGTCGGCCGCTACCTGCTGATCGGCCACAGCGCGAGCTTGCGCGCCGCCATCGATGTCGCCGACCGGCGGGCGCCGTCGCTCAGCGAGGATCCGAGCTACCGGCGGGCGACCGCGTCCGAGCCGGCCGGCCGTGCCGTCGACGCCTACGTCTCGGGGACCGGCGTGACCCGGCTGCTCACTCCCCGGCACGGCCTCCTCGGCGTGCTCGGCGCCCTGCTCTACCAGCCCACGCTCGAGGGCGTGGCCGTCGCACTGACGCCGGCGTCGGGCGGAGTGCATGTACGGCTGAGCAGCGTCCTCGACCCGCAGCTCGCGCACCCCACCTCGCCCTCCTTCACGCCCTCCCTGGGCGCATCAGTGCCGGCCGGGGCGGGGCTCTTCCTCGACGTCATGGACCTGAATCGGGTCCTTCCGCACCTGCTCACGACGATCGGGATCGGGGCGCAGATTCCCAAGCTCCTGGAGAAGCTCGGCGTCGCCCTGACCGCGGAGGGGGTCAACGTCGAGCAGAACATCGTCAGCCTGTTCGAGCGTGAGTCGGCGGTGGTCATCTCGTCGAACGGGGGCAAGCCGGTGGTGACGGTGGTGGCCCGCACCGCCCATCCTGGCGTCACGCGTACGGCCTTCGCCGAGCTCGAGGAGCCGCTCGAGCGGCTGTTCGCGCCGGCCGGGGCGGACGCCGGCCGGGCACCGGTGTTCAACCAGGTGACGGTCGGCGGCGTCGCCGCCCACCAGCTCGTGCTCGTACCCGGTCTCCAGTTCGACTATGCGGTGTTCGGCGACAAGCTCGTGCTCTCGACGAGCCTCGAAGGGATCGCCGCCGTGGCCCGCCACGCCAAGGTGATCCTCGATCAGCCGGCCTATCAGCTGGCGCTCGGAGATCGCCCCGCGCGCGTTACCTCGCTACTCTTCCTCGACCTCAACCAGCTCCTCAGCCTCGACGAGCAAACCGGACTGATCAGTGGCGCGCGCTTCCTCGCGCTCAAGCCGGATCTCGAACGAGTCCACGCCATCGGCCTGGACTCGACGAGCGGGGAGGCCGAATCGACCGCGGAGCTGTTTCTCCAGATCTCATGAGCCCACTAGCCGACAACGAGTATCTCTTCACCTCAGAGTCCGTCACCGAAGGCCACCCGGACAAGATCGCCGATCAGATCTCCGACGGCGTCCTCGACGCGGTGATGCGCGACGACCCCAACGGACGCGTGGCGTGCGAGACGCTGGTCAACACCGGCCTCGTGGTGGTCTCGGGGGAGATCAGCACCACGACCTATGTCGACATCCCGCTGATCGCCCGCGAGACGGTGAAGCGGATCGGCTATACCGACGCCCTCTACGGCTTCGACTGTCACACCTGCGCGGTCATCAACGCGATCGATAAGCAGTCGCCGGACATCGCCCAGGGCGTCGACACGGCCTACGAGGCGCGCACCGATCCCGGTGACGACGACGAGCTCGATATCGCCGGTGCCGGGGACCAGGGAATGATGTTCGGCTACGCCTCGAATGAGACCGACGAGCTCATGCCGCTCCCGATCGCGCTCGCGCACAAGCTCGCCAAGCGCCTGGCCGACGTGCGCAAGGCGGAGATCGTGCCCTACCTGCGCCCGGACGGGAAGACGCAGGTCACCGTGCGCTACGTGGACGGTCGCCCGGTCGAGATCGAGAAGATCCTCATCTCCACCCAGCACAAGGAAGGCGCCGAGGCGCTGATCAAGGACGACCTGTGGGAGCACGTGGTCGAGCGCATCCTCCCCGAGGACCTCTACGACGCGCGCAAGCTCCAGAAGAGCTTCCTCGTCAACCCCACCGGCCGCTTCGTCATCGGCGGTCCGATGGGCGACTGCGGGCTCACGGGACGCAAGATCATCGTCGACACCTACGGCGGCATGGCCCGCCACGGTGGCGGCGCCTTCTCCGGTAAGGATCCCTCGAAGGTCGACCGCTCGGCCGCCTACGCCGCGCGCTACGTGGCCAAGAACGTGGTCGCTGCCGGGCTCGCCGAGCGGGCCGAGGTCCAGGTCGCCTACGCGATCGGCGTCGCCCATCCGGTATCGGTGATGGTCGAGACCTTCGGGACCGAGAAGGTGGGTCGCGCGCGCATCCTCGAGCTCATCGGGGAGCACTTCGACCTGCGACCGGGCGCGTTCCGCGAGTATCTGAGGCTGCATCGGCCGATCTTCCAGAAGACCGCGGCCTACGGTCATTTCGGCCGCGAGGACCACGACTTCACCTGGGAGCGCACCGACAAGGCGGCGGAACTCCGCGCTGCCGCCGGGCTCGACGGGGCTGCGGTTCCCTCGCAGCCCTAGTAGTCGGAAACGCTGTGGCGGTGGGCCGCGCGAAGCGCCTCGTCGACCGTGCGCACGACGTGATCGGGAGCGGCGAGGCCGCGGAAGGAGAAATTGTATTCGGCGCCGGCGGCCGTATCGAAGTCGACGCTCCCGACGCCAAGGATGCGCTCGAGCATGGATTGGCGCGAATTGACGTTCTGGATCCGCTCGAGCCGCGTTTCCTGGACGGCGCGGGCGAACAGGCCGGTGCGGATGGTCAGGCGCTGCGTGGTGATCGTGTACAGCGTCCGCTTGCGCTTGATCAACCCGGCGAGGAAGACGGCGGCGAGCGAGCAGGCGACCACGAGGATCACCCAGCCGAGCTCGACGTGGCCGGCGGTGATGTCGGTGATCGCCGCTGCGAGGACGGCCGCCACCACCGTTCCCATCCAGCCCTTGACGTAGAGATCGAGGATCGATCGCCACGACGGATGACCGCTGAAGAGGATCTGCTCTTCCGGCGCACCGTCCATCGACGCTGAGCGTAACGGCTGCCGGCGACGCTAGGTGCTGGTGCTCAGAATCCGGCCGGGAGGCCGGCGAGCCCGATCAATATGACGATCACGGCGACGACGGCGAGTGGTCCGGCGAGGGGGGCGGGATCGGTGGCGAGCAGGCTTCCGTCCTGCTTGAAGGCGAACGCGACAACGGCCGGGCTGCCGATGAGCCCGCAGATCCACGACCAGCCAGGCCCCCATTCCTTGCCCGAGCGGACGGCGGCGATCGTCCCCAGCGCGCGCGCACCGGCGTCGAGGAACAGGCCCAACCCGAGGACCACCGCCCCCCCGCCGCCTGCGAGGAACACGCCGAGGACGAGCTCGACCAAGAGGATCACGGCCACGATCATCCCGAGCGTGAGCTCGTCCGTGCTCATCGTGCTCGGAGCCTGCGCCTGCCTCGAACGGCGATCGGCCTCTGGATCGGGCCGTCCGTGCGCGAGTGCTCGCTCGATCGCTTCGGCGCGAGCGGTGGACCGCGACGGCACCCGCGGCTCGGGGGCGAAGGCGGGACCCATGCCGGCGAAGGGCCCGGCCGCTGGTGCGAGCAGCGCTCCGAGTCCCGGTTTCACGGGCCGGGCGCTCGGGGCCGGTCCGGCGTTCCTCTGGCCACCGTTCCCGGCTCCCGAGCGGGCGGCGCGCGCCTCGACGAACCGCGCTGCTCGAGCCGCGGCCTCCGCCTGGTGCTGACCGACCCTCCGTCGCTTGAGCTCGTGCTCACGCTGGTGCTCGTGCTCGACGACCAGGGACCGGAGAACCGGGTCGAGCACGGGCGCCGCGCGGGTGAAGGGAAAGGGCGTGGCCATGACTTGGTCTCGTGTCGCGACTGACGATTGGGGCGCGGTCGGCGATGGCGCGGACGGCGGTGGCGCTGCCGGTGGGGACGGCGCCCGGGTTGGCGCGCTCAGGTAGCGCTGCAGCGCTGCGGATACCGGCGGCGGCGAGGCGACGAAGGGCTGGGAGGTGGCGGTCGCGGGCGTGGCGGGGGGCGGTGGCAGCGCTGCCTCGGCGCCGGGCTCGGCGGGCAGCACGAACGGCTCTGGCGCCGCGGTGAACCGATGCACCGCCGCGACGAGCGGCCCGAACGCCGAGCCGACGCCGGGCCGTGGGGGCGCGACCGGCGCCGGCGCCGGTGCGGTGGGGAAGCGCTGGGTTGGAGCGGGGAACGGCTGGGTGGGGACCGGGAACGGCCGAGCCGGGGCGGCCGCGGCCGGGGGGGTGGGGGCGCGCGCGGCCGGGGGGG
>DATCEM010000204.1:0-5470 GCA_036510175.1 Solirubrobacteraceae bacterium
CGAGGGCCTGGTCGAATGTGGGCCAAGCGACGTGTTCGACCCGAGCGAGAGTGACTGTAGCTCCTTCGTCTCGAGCGGCGTCAGCCTCACGCGGGTCACCGATTTCGGCGCCGACGGGCGGATCGCCACCGTGACCGACACGTACACGAGCACCGACGGGCACGCCCATCAGCTCGATGTCGAGTACGAGACCGACCTTGCCAGCACGACGGCGGGTTGGGCGCTTCCGAATCAGGGCTCGTTCACGCAGCACTCCACCGGCCAGATCTACGGCGCGCCGGCGTTGGCGCCAGGGACGATCTACACGATCTACGACACCGCGGCGGCGCCGAGCAATACCAACCCGGTCGCGGCGATGACCTACTCCACCCCGTATAACTCGATCGCCTTCGACAACACGCTGTACTCGGGGTCCTCCCCGGCCGAGGTAAGCGCACTGATCGACTACCAGCGCGCCATCCCCGCCGAAGGGACGGTGACGATCTCCTGGAGCGACGCCACCGCAGCCAGCCTGGCCGAGGCGGAGGGGGACGCCGAGTCCGCGGCGGACGCCTACGCGCCGCCGGCGATCGCGATCTCCTCGCCGGCCCCGGGAGCGACCGTGAGCGGGAGCCCGGTGACGGTCACCGGTACCGCGACCGCGGGCTCGGGGGTAAAGGCCGTGGCGGTCAACGGGGTGGCGGCGGCGATCAATGGCGCGACGTTCGCCGCCTCGGTGCCGCTGACGGCGGGGGCGAACACCATCACCGCAACGGCGACGAGCTTCGCCGGCGGCGCGAACTCGGCGTCGGAGACGGTGAGGAACAGCGGCACGGGGCCGCTCGCCTCGACCGGGTCGGCGTCCCGGATCGGCTCCTCGACCGCGAAGCTCGCGGGGAAGCTCACCCCGGGCGGCACCTCGGCCTCCTACTCCTTCCAGTACGGCAAGACGAGCAGGTACGGCCACCGGACCAAGGCGAAGTCGCTCCCCGCCGGGACGAGAGCCATTGCGGTGAGCGCCCAGCTCAGCCGCCTCTCCTCCCACACCACATACCACTACCGGCTCCTCGCCACCGCCAAGGCCGGCACGAGCTATGGCTCGAACCGGAAGTTCCAGACGCGCTTCGCCCTCAAGCGCCTGAGCGTCAAGGTCTCCCCGCACCACGCGAGGAGGGCGCCCTACCACTTCACCGTCTCGGGTTCGCTCACCCTGCCCAAAGGTCCGACCCGCCGCCAGGCCTGCCAGGGAACGGTGACCGTGCTCGCCAAGCACGGCTCGAAGAAGGTCTCCTCGCGCAAGGCGAGAGTGACCAGGAAGTGCGCCTACTCCGGCAAGGAATCGTTCTCGGCCAAGCAGCTCAAGGGCCACGGCACCCTCTCCTTCATCGTCACCTTCAGCGGCAACGCCAAGCTCGGCGCGCTGACGGCGAGGGCGGTCAAGGTGCGCTTCGGCTGAGGGATTCGGACCAGCGGATCCATTTGCGCACGGTCGTGTCGGAGACGCCGTACTTGCGGCCGACGGCGAGGTAACTCGTTGAGCGCACCTCGGCCATGAGCTGCTCGTAGGGTGGGCGGGGAACCTTGCGCGTTTCGGGCTTGGGTTCGCGTTTGCGGTTGTCGTGCTTGGTGCCACATAACTGCGAGCAGTAGCGCTGCTTCTGGTAGCGGGGGGTAAACGGTTCGCCACAGAGCCCGCAATCGCGAGGTGCATGGATCCTGTTCTTGCGCCCGCAGTGCGTGTCGAGGGTGGCGGCACAGTTCGGACAGACGATCCGCAGATTCTCATCCGATTGTCGTCCGGGATACCGTTGATGTGGTCGAGGATCAACGACATGCTCATGCCGTTCCACCGTTCATCCTGGCCGCAAAGCTCGCACCGTCGTGCCTTCAGCCCCGTCTCGTAGAGCCGCCTCTTCAGGGTTGAGCGCTTGTATGAACAGCCTTCGACGAGAACCTGCTCAAGCGGGACGGGCCGGCTCCGGTGCAGGCCGGCGAGCCGCGCATGCCGAGGATCAAAGTGCTCGGTCGGAATCTGCCAGATCTCGTCTACATATTTGCGAAAGAGTCGGTGATTGCCGCCAGCGGGTCGCAGGCCGAGTTTCTGCAGCGCCGCGCTGTAGCAAAACGAGGTGGCAATCGCATCTCTTGCTTCCTGTTCGGAGTACCGTGGCACGAACATATGTTCGCACGTGCGCCGGACGGAACGCCTCGCCTTAGGTGCGACGTAGATCGTCTCGCTGATAGATTCGAGCGCGCCGTAAAGCGAGCCATCGCTGACCCTTGGGGGGTCGTCCAACCGGCTAGGACACCAGGTTTTGGTCCTGGGAATCGGGGTTCAAGCCCTCGCCCCCCAGTCTGCCGTCCCACCGTAGTGCCAACGCCCTACCCCTCCCGCACCAGGGCGCGCAGCCCCCGTGCTCCATATCGCCGTCGTGACCCCGCCGCGCCGCGCACCTTGCTCGCCGGCAGCCTTGCCCGCGCCCACCGCATCGCCGGTCGCTCGACGTAGCGGTAGGAGAGCTCGACGGCAAGGAAGATGACGGCGAAGAGGAGGACGGTTCCGGCGGTGCCGGCGTGGCGACCGAGGAGGAGGGTCCAGGTCTGCCCGGGGAGCAGATTCCACAGATACAGGCCGTAGGAGATGACGCCGAGGTGGACGAGTGGGCGCAGCGAGAGCGCCCGAGCGAGTAGCCCCCGGGGTCCGTTGACCACGCTGACGATGAGTACGGCGGCAGCGACCTCACACAGCGGCAGCCCGTAGAGGTTGAGCGCGTCGGAGCCGATGGTGAAGGCGGGGTTGGCGTAGCACCAGCCGATCACCGCGAGCGCGCCCCAGCCCGCGACCGCCGGCAGCGCCCGGTGATAGCGATGCCCGAAGAGCGCGGCCAGGCATCCCACGGCGAGGGCGTCCACGCGGGTCGGCGTCGCGTAGTAGGCGAACTCGTCCCAGTGGACCGAGCCGGCGAGATAGATCCTCAGCCCGGTGGCGAGGACGATCATCGCCGCCGCGCCCCCCGTCATCACCGAGAGCGGGTGGCGGCGCAGCCAGCCGCGCACGCCCGGACGGCGATCATCGCGCCCGTTCAGGAGCCAGCGCAGCACCGGCGGGAAGCAGGCGTAAAAGTGTTCCTCGACCGAGAGCGACCAGGTCCACGCGAGCGGCCCCATGGCTCCCCAGATCGCCTGCACGAAGCTGCTCAGGTAGAGGAGCACGGGGCCGACGAGGAGCATGAGCTGCCAGGCGCTCTGCTGGCGCGAGAACACAATCACGTACACCGGCAAGAGCACGAGCAGCCCCGGCAGGAGCCGCGCGGCCCGGCGCACGTAGAACGAGCGCAGATCGATGCGG
This sequence comes from Solirubrobacteraceae bacterium, assembly GCA_036510175.1. Taxonomy (GTDB): domain Bacteria; phylum Actinomycetota; class Thermoleophilia; order Solirubrobacterales; family Solirubrobacteraceae; genus Palsa-465. The sequence continues at coordinate 3,329 of DATCEM010000204.1, forward strand.
CCGGTCCGCTCGTGCTCGGCCAGGAGCAGCGTCGTGATCAGGTAGCCGGAAAGGACGAAGAACACGGTCACGCCGAGGTTGCCGCCGGGGAGTACCGAGGGCATCGCCCCCCAGATCGTTGAGTGCAGCATCAGCACGCCGAAGATCGCCAGACCACGGATTCCGTCGAGCGGCGGTCGGTGGCCGAGCGCCGGCGGGGATTGGTCTGGCTGCTCCTGTCGTACGGTGCTGGCGGTGATGTGTCGCGCACACAGACGTCTCACGCTGTGTACCGACGCTACGGAGCGACGGTAATAACCGGTGAAGAGACTGCGTAGAAGTTCCGAAGGGCTCGACGGCGCTTACGCGGCGCGGTGACCGAGGATCCTCGCGAGCTCGGGGGGGAGCGTCGGGTCGGCACGCGCGGCGCGCATGTCGGCCGGACGGTGCAGCGCGCGCTCGGCGCGCAGGATCCCCACTTCGAGCCCCGCCTTGCGTCCCGCGGCGAGGGCCGTGGCCATCACGTCGGACCCGCGCCACGCCCGTTCGGGGATCGCGCACAGCTTCGGCTGCGGTCGGTCGATGGCGATCAGGTAGAAGCCCCCGTCGATCACCGGCCCGAGGGTGACATCACATCCGGCGCTGAGGTCGCCGAGCGCGGCAGCCGCGTGGGCGGGGCGCAGGTGCGGCAGGTCGGGCCAGACGACGAGCACGGGCCCTGAGTGGCGGGCGAACACGCGTGCGGTGGCGTCCGCCAGCCGGCGACCGATGCCTTCGCCGTTCTGCGGGAACAGCGCGATGTCCGTCGGCAGGAGGACGCGCATCTCGGCCGCCGCGTCGGGTGGGTCGTAGGCGACATGGACGGCCCCGGGAGCTGCGGCGTGAGCCCAGTTCACCGCCGCGACGATGAGCGCGGCCTGAAGGGCGGCGCACCCCTCGGGTCCGAGCAGCGGCTCGAGCGCGCGGCGCACCTCCCCCGGACGCGGCGCGCGGGCCATGACGACCGCTGCGGGCGCTGGGGGGGAGTCACCATTCATCCCTGCTCGAAGCGAAACACCGTCCCGGCGGCCGACGGTGGCTCGGCCTCCAGGCGCGGCAGCGCTCCGCGCAGGACATCGGCGAAGATCGGCGTGCTCTTGCCCATGAGCTCGATCAGCGTCGCCACCGGGGTCGGCTCCCCCGGCACCACCTCGTTGGCGTAATCGGTGGCGAAGCCCATCAGCGCGAACGGCAGCTCGAGCTCGCCGCACAGAACCGACTCGGGCCCGCCGGTCTGGCTCACCGCGGTGACCCCGCAGCTCGCGAGCTGGGCGATCTCGGTGGGCGTGTTGAAGCGCGGGCCGTCGACGTGGCCGTAGGTGCCCCCGTCGCGGGCATCGTGCCCGGCCTGCGCCGCCGCCGCCGCCAGCACCGCGCGCAGTCCCTCCGAGAACGGGCCTCCATGGAGGATCCAGTGGGCGCGCGCGGGATCGCCGGGTTCGGTGAAGAACGTGCACAGCGAGCCGTCGGGCAGGCGATTGGAGATGAAGTGGAGATCGTCGAAGATGACGAGCGAGCCCAGCGCCACGCTCGGGTCGACGGCGCCGCATGCCGTGCAGCCGACGACGGCGGTCGCGCCGAGATCCTTGAGCGCCCAGATGTTCGCCCGATGGGTGACGAGATTGGAGAGCCGGAGGTGCCCGGCGCCGTGTCGCGAGACATGCAGCGCGGGGACGCCGGCGTACGTCCCGCGGGTGATCGCCGCATCGCCGTAGGGGGTGCGATGCTCGATCAGTTCCGGGCGCTCGAAGTCCGGCAGCGCATAGGTCCCCGAGCCGGTGATGATGCCGATCGCCATGATCCGCGATCCTACCTGCCTCGATGGCACCGACCGGCCAAGCGGATCCACCGACCTGGACCGTGCTCTACGACGCCGACTGCGGGTTCTGCCGCTGGGCCCTGGCGGGTCTGCTCGCGCTCGACCGTGACGCACGCGTGAGGCCGGTGGCCCTCCAGGCGCCCGCGGCCGCGCCGCTCCTCACCGACGTCGACCCCGCGCGCCGCGCCGACTCCTGGCACCTGATCTCACCGGACGGTGAGCGATTCTCGGCCGGCGCGGGGGCGCCCCCGCTGCTGCGTCTGCTCCCCGGCGGGCGCGCGCCGGCCGCCCTCCTGGCGGCGGCG